>CADBUA010000657.1 GCA_902797665.1 uncultured Lachnospiraceae bacterium
GCAGCGACAGCCTGTGCTGTGCGTGAAAACACAGAGCAAAAACAAAGGACAGCATAGTGCCATCCAAAAAGGCAAAGCCCGGAGGAATCTCCGGGCTTATGCATTCATATATATTGAAATATTATAATCGCTATTGATCGCCTGATACTTTAAATTCGTGTCTATTGAATCATGGCTGACCGCTGGCTTAGCGGGAGCCCAGCCTCTCTCCTCTTCTCACTTGAAGAGGGTCCCGAGGATGCTCCGTCCGAGCTGCGCACCCACGTTTCCACCGATGCGTTTTCCAAAGGACCCGCCAACAGTCTTTCCGATGGTGTTTCCGATCTCCCGGCCCACCGTGCCGGCAGCACTGGAAGCAATCCGGGTCACCTGGGCTTTCCTGCGCCTTTCCTCTGCCGCTTCCGCTTTCTCCCTGGCGGCTTTCTCTCTGGCCTCCTGCTTCTCTGCCATTGCCTGTGCCTTGGCCTCTTCCTTCGCCGCCAGCTCCTCAGCCTTTTTCCGCTCGGCCGCCTCCGCTCTCTCGATGGCCTGCTGCTCCAGAAGCTCATAGGCAGACTCCCGGTCCACAGCCTCAGCGTACTTCGGATAGAGCAGGCTCTGCCGGATGCAGAGATCTCTGCCGGTCTCATCGGCTGTGCCCAGGGCGGACTCAGGAGGAAGAACCCTGCACTTCTCCACCATGGAGGGGACACCGTCCTCCTGAAGAACAGAAATCAGTGCTTCTCCAATGCCCAGATTCAGAATCGCCTCCTCCGTGTCAAAGGCGGGATTTGCTCTGTACGCGCCTGCTGCCGCCTTCACCGCCTTGATCTCCTTGGGGGTATAGGCGTGTAAAGCGTGCTGGATTTTAGCTCCCAGCTGGCCGATGATCTCGTCGGGAAGATCCGCGGGGTTCTGGGTCACAAAGAAGATCCCGATGCCCTTGGAGCGGCAGAGCCGCACCACCTGGGTGATCTTCTCCAGAAGATCCGGGGAGATCTCCCTGAAAAGCATATGGGCCTCATCAAAGAAGAACACAATCTTCGGCTTCTCACGATCTCCGACCTCCGGAAGGGTCTCGTAAAGCTCCGAGAGCATCCAAAGAAGAAGGGTTGAGTACATCTTCGGGTTCAGTACCAGCTGCCTTGCGTCCAGAAGGGAAATCACCCCGCGGCCCTGATCCAGCTGAAAGAAATCCCGTACGTCCAGGGCGGGTTCTCCGAAAAAGAGGTCCGCTCCCTGCCCTTCCAGAGCCACTACGGCCCGGGTGATCGCCGCCACCGAAGCTGGAGCGATATGCCCGTACGCTCCCGCGTATGCCTTGCTGTTCTCACTCACATAGGCGAGCATGGATTTCAGGTCCTTTGTGTCGAGCAGAAGCAGGCCTTCGTCGTCCGCGATCCGAAAGACGATCGAAAGGATGTCTGACTGGAGCGGATTGAGCCCCAGCACTCTGGCCAGAAGGATGGGTCCCATCTCGGAGACTGTGGTTCTGAGCGGGAGTCCTGTCTTTTCATAGAGATCCCAAAAGCTCACCGGGTAAGCGCGGAAGAAATCCTCCTCCGGAAGCCCCATCTCTTCCAGTCTGGACCTCACGCTCGGAGACTCCCCACCTGCCTGGGCAAGTGTGGCGAGGTCCCCCTTGACATCCGCCACAAACACCGGAACCCCGGCATCGGAGAAGGACTCCGCCAGAACCTTCAGGCTGACAGTCTTCCCGGTTCCGGTTGCCCCTGTGATCATCCCATGGCGGTTTGCCATCTTCAGGCTGAGGCAGGCATCCACTGCTCCATTTTCACCGCTCCCTTTGCCAATCAGTATCTTTCCATCCTGAAACATCTCTCCCTCCTCTTTTTCTCCGCTCCTGCTTTGTGCTTTTGCCTTCATTATTGCTTGCTGTCCAGTCGCAGGCTCCTGGAGGCATTCGGCCGGGCTGAACTCCTGTCGCCGCATTGAAGGTCACCCGGCCTTTGCTTTTTTTGAACTGTATTCCCTCGCTCAGTGACAAGCGGCCAAAGCGGACCGGACAGCTTGCTTTCATTTTACTTTCCAACTATTACCCCGCCAGGTAGTCCACGATCGCGTTGGCGGTCAGCTGCGCCATGAGGATCTTGTTGGCATTGTAGTAGGTCATGTCATCCCCGTCATCCAGAAAGGCCGTCTCCAGGAGGGCATAGTTGACACCCAGTTCCTGACAGATTCTGGCGTTCAGAAGGCCTGAGGAGCGGAAGATGCCCCACTGTTTGAAGCCATGGGATCCAATCGTCCGGACAATCCTGCTCTCCACCTGGGTGTTCCCTTTTGCGGAATTTACATAGGCCCCAATCCCATAAAATCTTCCGTCCCGATGGATCGTCTTTACAGCCTTCGCGTTAAAATGTATCTCCAGGATATAGGAATACCGGGTCAGATCCGGGATATGGCTGTTCTGCCGCAGGGCACTGAGAACCCTTCCCTTGAGCTTCCCATTCCCCCGCACACTGGATCTCAGCCCGGAAGAGAGCGTGCTTCTCATCTGCTCGTAGAGATTGTATTTCCGGTTGTAGAGATCCGCCTTCACCGCTCCGGACCGCCTGAGTGCCCAGAGAATCAGCTTTCCGAACTCCCGGGTATAGTTCTGTTCCTGTCCCCAGGAGGAAACTGCCCCAGGATCCCCCTGCCCATGTCCACAGACGATGAGGACCCGCTTGCCCGTCTGAAGCGCGCGGATAGATGGAACACTCTCATCGATCCGGTAAGCGGCAAAGTCATCCTCCGTGCCGGTGATTCCCAGAATTTCCCGGGTGCTTGAGGAAACCCGTTCCCCATCCCCGACCTGGACCGTACAGAGACAGGTCTCAGCTCCGAAGGAGGCGTACACAGCTGCAATGCCTGACCTCAGGCCGGTCACTGTGATCGTCCGTCCCGGACCACCAGAGATCGAGGCAACCTTCCTGTCACTGCTCTTCCAGCGAATCTCTGCCCATTTCTTCTTCTCCACATTTTCCAGGCCAAGCTTCGCAGATCTCCCCTCCCGAAGGACCAGAGAGGTCCTTGTCAGCGAGATTCCAGATGAGGCCTCCGCCTTTCCGGGAAACAGCAGAAAGAGAAGCATCGGAAGAAAGAGAAGCAGGATCGCTTCCATACTCCGTTTTCGATTCCCCCCAGTTTTCATAAGAATCCCCTCCTCTGCATGGTTGTTTTCCTGAATGATCCCCTGTTATTTCAGCTTTCTTTGTACAGTATAGCAAAAAAAGCCAGGACGGGACAACGGCGGCCCTTCGCCGCAAAGAAAAGATAGAGGCGAGACCTGTTTTCTCCAGCTCCGTCCGGATGACCGCTTCTTCCTCAGGTAAAAAAGGCGTAACTGTCCAGTCCGCTTTGGTCTCTTGTCGCTGTGCGGGATTTTACATTCTATAAGCAAAGGATATGTTTGCTTTCAATGCGGGCCTAGACGCCTGCGCCTGGTCCTGTAGCTGGAAAGGAGCTTACGGCTGGAGAGGTATAAAAAGGCATGGGATTCCGTTTAGCGGACTCTCCCATGCCTGAAGATTTAAAATTTCCCTGAACTCTGAGCCGGATCGAAAGGCCCCTTCCAGGGTTTTTATCACTTCCCTGAGTGAAGTCATCCCCGATCGATTTATAGCGGGACCCATTCGAATCTGCCAGGTGTTTCACCGGTATATGCCCGCTCGCTCCAATTTTGTCATAGATTCTCGTGCTCGCGGGTATAAGCGGCTAAACGAGCGCGGAGATTGCTCCTCAATATCCCTGAATCATGCTTCACTGAATTTGTCTTTCCCCTGCCTGCAGCGCGGACAGTGCCAGTCTGACGGCAGTTCCTCGAACTTTGTTCCCGCGGGGATTCCGTTTGCGGGATCTCCGATGGCCGGGTCATAGACATAACCGCAGATGGAGCATACATATCTGCCGCTTCCATCTCCATCCGCCACGAAATCCGCTTCATCCGGCCAGATGGTTTTCGGCGGGTGGTCCAGATCCATGATCTTCCTCGCCTCCAGGTTCTCATAACCCAGCGGGCTATGGGTACCGCAGTAGACCGTCGGATGCTCCTTGATGAAGGCCCGGATCAGGTTCTGGGTGGATCTGGCCTGATGGATGTCATCATAGACCACCGAAAGCCGGTCGGCATACAGCGCCTCGTCTGTATACGTGATATCCCCGTGAAACAGGATGAAGTGGTCATCCTCCTCCACGATGATGATGCTGTTGCCGAAGGTGTGGCCGGGAGCCGGGATCATACGGATCCCGGGGGCGATGATCTGGCTGCGGCTGAAATTGTAGTAGGGACCGTCCGTGAAGTCCACCGGGATGAGGTTGGGATAAATCTTCATCTCATCTGTCATGGTCTCAATACGATTGACATAACCTCCGCGTTCGGGAAGCTGCGGATCTCACCGGAATGATCCGCATGTTTGTGCGTGATCAGGATTTTACTCACCTGCTCCGCTGTGTAACCGGCTGTCTTCAGAGCGCTGACATAGTCCTCAATCAAGTATCCCAGAAAAGCCGGGGCGTTCAGATCCGCCTTCGCCGCAGGCATTTCTCTGGGAAGACCAGTGTCCACCAGGATTACCTCGGATCCAGTGTCAATCACATAGTTCTGCAGGGAGCCGCGGTAGCGGACATTTGGGTCAAAGCGGTTTGCTCCATCCTCCCCGCCCATGGCAAAGCCCTGGTTATAAAAGCCCTTCTCAAAGAACTTGACTGCCTTGATGATCATGACAGCATTTCCTCCTTTCGCAAAAATGGGTTATATGATTGAGTTTCATTATAGTGTATTTTAAAGTCTATTTAAGCAGCATCTCTGTTATTCTTTTGTTTTGCCTGCTGAAGAATCGGCAAAAGCCAGATCTCCGGATTTGTCAGCGGCCGAAGAATGGTTCCCCAGATCTTCGGGCAGAGGAACAGGGTCAGCGCCCACGCCAGAAGGAAAACCCAGAGAATTGTGCCCGGAAGGCGCCGCAATGCTTCAGCCAGGCCCAGCGTTTCCATCAGAATCGTCACCAGAGGGCGGTGCAGGATATAGATCTGCAGGGACCGCGATCCCCAGACCGGGACAGATCGGATTGGGAACCTCTCCGGAGTCAGACTCATCACCGCCAGAGAGACCAGTGCCGCGTAAGGGTAGTAAAGGAACCTGAAAAGCCAGGAGAAGGGAAGGATCCTGCCTGAGAGAGACGAGAACGGGAAAAGCCCGTTGTCTGCCGCCGCCTGAGCATGGGCGGCGAAGACCGAAAAAGGTCTCCGGCCGGTAATCAGATAGGTGAAGGGATAGAAGTTATAAAGTCTGAACGTAAACAGACCGCCCAGGCACAGGAGGAAGATCAGAGAAAACAGAAAGACACTCCTCTTTGAGCTGAAAGCGCGCACCTGCTCTTCCCGGAGAAGATAGCCCGCAAAGAAAAAAGGATAGAACACAATGATCCGGGAGAGAATCAGAAAATCTCCCACCGCATCAGAGTAGCCGGCAATGCAGGCCAAAGCAATGAGCGCGATGAGAACAGCAGGCCCATTCAGCCTTCTGAGGACCATCGTCAGGAGACAGTAACAGAACAGCGCGAACATGTACCAGGGAGCCCCACTCTCACGAAGAGAAAAGGGGGAGCGGAAGGCAGCCCCGTTTCCTGCATTCGCCGCCTGGATGATCAGCCTCATAAAGAAAAAGATCAGGAGGTAGGAGAAGATCCGGATGAAATTTTTCCTCTCGATGGTGTGCTTTGAGAAGAGTCCGGACAGAAAAAGGAAAAGGGGCATGTGGAAGGAGTAGATGATGAGCACCAGCCCCCGCACGAGGGACATTTCCGAGTAGGAACGAAAGAAATGTCCGAGGACAACCGTGTAGATCAGGAAAAACTTCAGGTTGTCCCACTTCTCGATTCGCTGCATACTGCCTCCTCCCCGCGGGTCTTCCCGCATCTTTTAAGCTATGAGCTTTGCCTGGATCCCGGAACGGAACCTCTGCCATCTCCCGGAAGATGATGAAGATAATTCTGCATAGCACAGGCCCTGCCAGAGCCAGAACCAGAACCAGGATCCTGTTTTGTCCTCAGTATAACGGATTTCGCTGCGTGTTGTCTAAAGAAGCATCCCTCCGGAAGCGGATTCCATGTCTTTGATCCAGATCGCTTTTGCTTCATGAGTGAGCAGCTTCCTGAATTCTTTCTGATCCCTTGAATCCCTGGGCATTTCTGAAATATTGTTTTCCCCTGCCTCCTATGCTAATCTGAAACCCATCAGATACAAATAGATACAAATCATGCCAATCCAGGCTCTTTCAGTTTTGTTCCGCCTTTCAGCCTCTCCAAGGAAGAGGCGCACACTGGGAAAGCACGCTGGGAAGCCCAATCCCTTTTTTGACACCTTTGTACCGAATACTTTCAGGAGGAGGATCCCCATGGAGATCAAACGCATCGCGCAGGAGGCTGTCCGTCTGGCAAAAAAGACGCCGCTCAGGCCGCTCTGGTGGAAGATCACCGGAGGGCTCAACAATGCCCACCGGATCCGCTATCAGGAAAAATGGCTTCCGGATATTTACCGAAGATACATAGATCAACCGATCGATGAACGGAAAGTGATCCTGGTCGAGCGGAGATACGGAGAAATGAGCAGCAGCCTCAGGCTTCTCTATGAGGATCTGAAAAAGGACGGCTCCTTCCGGGTGCATGTCCACTGCCTTCAGCAGAGTGAGCTGAAAAAACTGGACTATGAGCGGAAATGCGCAAGGCTTGTAGCGGATGCCGCCACGGCGAAGTACATCTTCCTGACAGATGCCTCCGCCCCCATCAGCTGCATCCCCAAAAGGGAGGAGACAAAAGTCATACAGCTCTGGCATGCCTGCGGGGCTTTCAAGAAGTTCGGAAGAAGCACGGAGGAAAAGATCTTTGGCATGTCCCGGGAGGAACAGGAGCGCTTCTCCGAGTACCGGAACCTGAACCTGGTGTCTGTCACAAGCCCCGGCATCGTCTGGGCCTATGAGGAGGCCATGGGGCTTCAGGGCAAGGGGCTTGTAAAGCCGTTTGGATCAAGCAGAACGGATGTCTTTTATGACCAGGCCTTCATCGCGAAGGCAAAGGCGCATCTTCAGGAGCTTTTCCCTTCCTCCAGGGGGAAGAAAGTCATCCTCTTCGCACCTACCTTCCGTGGGCGGACAGCCAGCTGCACCACCCCGGATTATCAGCAGTTCAATCTGAAAAAACTCTCGCAGGCACTCTCCTCTGAGTACGTAGTTGTGATCAAGCATCACCCCCTCATCAAGGAAGAGAACCTGCCAAAGATCCCATCCGGCCTGTCAGACTTTGCCTTTGACGCAGGAGGAAAACTCAGCATCGAGGAGCTTCTGTGCGCAGCGGACGTTCTCATCACCGATTACTCCTCGGTGATCTTCGAGTTCTCCCTCTTCGAGAAGCCGATCCTTTTCTATGCCTATGACCTGGGAGATTTCATTGACTGGCGCGGGTTCTACTACCCTTATGAGGAACTGACACCGGGGCCGGTTCTCCGCACCATGGATGAGCTGACCGACTGCCTTGTGCACCTGAATGAGCGCTTTGAAAAGAAGGCTGTGTCAGACTTCCGGGAAAAGTTTATGAGTGCCTGCGACGGACACGCGACCGAACGGATTGAGCAGGAAGTCTTCGGAAGATCCCTGAAAAAGTGAGCGCCTTCAGGGGGAAGGGAGGGCTGCTTGCCCAGAGCCTGTTTCGTCGCTCCAGGCTTCGAGCAGAAGATCGCGCACTAAGCGCTTCGAAGAGCTGACAGCCTGTCAGCTTTGAAAATCAGAAAGCCTGCTCTGCCGGTATCTTCATCACACTGCGCCAGGCTTCCAGCCTCTCTGAGAGCAGCTGGAAGCC
>CADBUA010000658.1 GCA_902797665.1 uncultured Lachnospiraceae bacterium
CCAGGACAGGACCAGGACAGGAGAGAACCTGCTGGAACAGAAGAATCAGAAGAAAGAGACCCTGCACTGTGACATGGAAATCACAGAACAGGGTCTTTTTACTTTTCATAGAAAATCAAACATAGCATAAAAACAGGCATAACATATGAATAAAAACAGAATAACATACTAAAAATGCATAGGTAAGTAGAATAATAAAAGGATAGAATAAGAAAGAATAAAAAACACAAAAACACAAAAATACAGGAATAAAGGATAAAGAAATACAGGAGTATTGAATATATACCTGCTTGGAAGCCGATCCTGCAGCACAGCCTCTCTGATGCCTCAGGACCCGAAGTGGAAGGTATCGGCGAGAACACCCCAGTTCATGTCTTTTTCGGAGAGATTGAGCGGGGTCCCGTCGTCGAGATGATACCCCTCCGCTGAGCAGCTTCCGCGGTATTCCCCCTGAAGGTGGGGCCATCTGATCCCGATGGAAGGGTCATTCCAGGCCAGACCGCCTTCATCACCTGGATGGTAGAAGTCGGTGCACTTATAGCAGAATTCTGCGAAATCGGAGAGGACCAGGAAGCCATGCGCGAAGCCCTCAGAGATATAGAACTGTCGGTTGTTCTCCTCGCTGAGTTCCACCCCAAACCACTGGCCGAAGGTCTTGCTGTGTGCCCGAAGATCCACCGCGACGTCGAAGACGGTGCCCCGGATCACCCGGACCAGTTTCCCCTGGGGATGCTCCTTCTGGAAGTGAAGGCCCCTGAGCACGCCCCGGGTGGAGGAGGACTGGTTGTCCTGAACAAAGACCATCGACAGACCGGCCTCCCGCATATCCTTTTCATTGTAGGTTTCCATGAAGTATCCACGTTTGTCTCCGTGGACGGTCGGCTCGATCGTGTAGAGCCCCTCGATCGGCGCTTTCTGAACTTTGATCTGTCCCATCTATTCCATCTATCCTCCTTTGGAACCAGGATTCTGTCTTGACATCCCCCTTTGTATGGTTTCTGTCCCTGCGCTTCCGGGAAGAACGGGGTCAGGGGGGATTACAGCTGTTTCTGACCTTCCGCAGATTGCCCCGTTGTCTCCTTGAGGAGAAGAGCGCAAAGGCCTTCTTCGGGCTGTATGGCTCTCCCGGGCTTAGAGCGCGATTTCCTTCAGATAGCGCCCCAGAGCGTCCTTCCAGTCCGGGAGCGGGGAGAAGCCGCAATCCTCCAGCTTTCTCTTGTCCAGGCGGCTGTTGAAGGGCCTTTTTGCCTTGGAAAGTCCGTACGTTTCGGTGCTCACCGGGATCAGGGTCAGGTGATCTCTGTCGTATTCTGGGTGGCCCAGAGAAGCGGCCTGGCGGAAGATCTCCCGGGAGAAGTCATACCAGCTGATGTAACCGGTTCTGGTGCCTTCTTTTGTGCAGGATCCCCCCGCTTCTGGATTTCCCTGCTCATCGTATCCGCCTTTTTCTTCTGGGATCTCGGCGTTCGTCGCGTGATAATAGCCGTACTTTTCGCTCTCGATCATGTCCACGAGGAGGGAAGCCAGGTCGAAGGTGTAGGTCGGGGTTCCCACCTGATCATCGACGATCCGGAGTTCTTTATGCTTCTGACCGATGTTCAGCATGGTCTTGATGAAGTTTTTTCCATTCTTTCCAAAGACCCAGGCGATACGGACGATAAAATACTTGTCGAGCGTCCCGGAGACGGCAAGCTCCCCCTCGAGCTTGGTCTGCCCATAGACATTCAGGGGCTGGTAACCCTTGAAGTCCGGATCCCAGGGGGTCTGCCCCTGCCCGTCGAAGACATAGTCCGTGGAGAGGTAGACCATCTTTGCGTCAAGTGCCCGGACGGCTTCCGCGATGTTCTTCGTCCCGCCGGCATTGATTGCCCGGACTTTTTCGACCTTGTCGTCATCCTCCGCGAGATCCACGGCGGTCCAGGCGGCGCAGTGTACCACCGCATCCGGCCTGAGGGACTCGATGGTCTTTTTTACCGCCTCCCTGTCTGTGATATCGAGGGAGACATAGGGCATGGCTGCCACAGGGGAGCCATCCATCTCCCCACTGTAGGCAGGGGCAAGGTCGGAGCCGATGCCCTCATGGCCGCGCGATTTCAGCTCATTCATCACATCATGCCCGAGCTGACCGGCAACGCCTGTCACAAAAACTTTCATCTCAGAATCTCCTTCCGCAGAGTCCGGCACTCTTTCCCTCTCAAAGGGTCTTTCGGTCTCCGTACATCTTTTCATAGTAGTTCCGGTACTCCCCGGAGACGATGGGCTCCCACCAGTCTTTGTGGTCCAGATACCAGTCTATGGTGATGCGGATGCCGTCCTCAAATCTGGTCTCCGGAAGCCAGCCCAGCTCATCGTGAATCTTCTTCGGGTCGATGGCGTAGCGCATGTCATGGCCCTTGCGGTCCGTCACATGCTGGATCAGGGAATGCGGCTTCCCCAGGGCGTCACAGATCATCGTGACGATGTCGATGTTTTTCATCTCATTGTGGCCGCCCACGTTGTAGACCTCACCATCCTTCCCCTTCTGAAGGATCAGGTCAATGGCCCGGCAGTGGTCCTCGACATAGAGCCAGTCCCGGACATTCAGACCTTCCCCGTACACGGGGAGCGGCTTATCATTCATCGCATTGATGAACATCAGCGGGATCAGCTTCTCCGGGAACTGGTAGGGGCCGTAGTTGTTGGAGCAGCGGGAGATTGTCACAGGCAGGCCGTAGGTCCTGTGATAAGCCAGGACGAAGAGGTCCGCGGAAGCCTTGGAGCTGCTGTAGGGGCTGGAGGTGTGGATCGGGGTGCTCTCCGTGAAGAAGAGATCCGGGCGGTCCAGGGGCAGGTCTCCGTAGACTTCGTCTGTAGAGACCTGGTGAAAACGGGAAATCCCGTATTTCCTGCAGGCATCCATGAGAATGCAGGTCCCGTGGACATTGGTCTCGAGAAAGATGTCCGGGTTTACGATGGAGCGGTCCACATGGGACTCGGCGGCAAAATTCACGCAAAGGTCCGGCTTCTCTTCCTCAAAGAGCTTCTCCACCGCCGCCCGATCCGTGATGGACTCCTTGACAAAGCGGAAGTTCGGATTGTCCATGACGGGGGCGAGGGTTGAAAGGTTGCCGGCGTAGGTCAGAGAATCCAGGCAGACGATCCGGTCCTCCGGATGCTTTTTGAGCATGTGAAAGATGAAGTTGCTTCCGATAAAACCGGCTCCCCCGGTTACGATAATGGTCATGTAATTCCTTTCCTCTTGTAGATGCTGTGCCGGCGGGCATGCTTGCTTCAGAAAGCTCATGCGGCGGCTCTGGCATGCATATCTTAGCCAATTATGCAGATACATGCATAACTAAGAAAAATAGCATTAAAAAA
>CADBUA010000659.1 GCA_902797665.1 uncultured Lachnospiraceae bacterium
AATGGAGAATATGCAGGAGACAGGACAGAGAAGTTCTGTCTCGCAGCAGACGGGCAGGAAAATCCTGACAGACTGCTGAAAGAGAAGGAAAACATGATGACGGCAGAGGATGTAACGCATGAAATTGGATGGAAGGAATCGCATTGTCTATGAGTGTGACAATGCTGTCAGGAAAAAAACAGCAGAAGGCTCTGTACATACAATTCGCAACAGAGACGGTCTGGAGGCAATGCTGTTAGACAGGGCCTTGTGCACAAAAGAAATGGAACACAGGGTAATGAACGCCATGAACGGCATCGGTGAGTGGTATGGTCCTGCAGTGACGGATATTCTATACACGCATGGAAGGTTCAAAGGATATGTGTTCTATAAAGAGCCGGAGCCTGAACCGGAGCCGTTTGTACCGGATCCGGTCATAAGAGAGACCCCTGATCTTGCGGCGAATATATATGACGTGCCGGGTGTGACCGGTCCCGCTGCAGGCGGGGGACAGGCCTCGAATTCATATAATACTTTGGTCAGAGGGATTTATCTCGCAGGCTCTGTCGCATTATTGGGATTTGCTGCTGCCAAAGTAATCTATCCGCAGATGCTTCAGAGAGCATATCATACAGGGAGTGATATTGGCTCTTATTTCGAGATGCTTTCTTTACATGGATATTTAGGAATAGGTGTCGCCGTAATTCTATCTTTAATCTGCGGAATTCACTATTTCAGCAGATCCGCAATACTGTATTATCTCAGCCTGCCGGTCGTTTTTTTATCCTCTGCGGCACTTTTGTATCTGGTTCTTCAGATAGGGATCGGGCTGGCAACAGCAGCAATTGAAATTTTGGTCGGACTTATTCCGGGAGCGATTGCTATTATAGCTGTTTTGATAGTACTTAAATCCATATTCGAATAGTGTTGGAGGGGAACGATGTTTCAGGAAATGTTTGTCAGTCTGATCCTGGAGATTGAAGAAAAATCAGAGCGTTATATGGAGACCGGGTTAAAACTCGGGGCTGCAAGAGACGATATGAAAAAGGCAATCGGATTGGCAAATGCTCTCAGTGAGAAATATGGCTCCAAATATTCATTTGAAGGAAAAGTGGTTGAGCGCCTTTATTCTGAAGAAGAGATCGAGGAGATAAAAGCAGAACTTCTGGATAAAAGCATTCTCACACTTATAAAGCGGCTTCTGGGGTTTGGAAAAAAGACCGGTGAAATATATGCGGAACTGATGGGAAAGCTGACAGGGCTGATCGGGTATCTGCGCAATGAGATCCGTACTTTGGAAAAAGAGCTCAGTGAGAGGGAAGCAGAAATTCGCACTGCAGCCAGACAGGTGGCACAAAATGCACAGATTATCAATTCCGGGACGTGGAGTACGGAGAATTGTTTTCTTAAATTCGGCAATGTTATAGACAGATTTGATGTCGAAGCACCTGCTCTTGCTGTTATTCAGTCCGAAATTTCGAAAATGATGAAGGGCCAGCTGATCTCCCTGCCGTATGTGAGATCCACAGAAGAAAATCTCAATTTTTCAATACAGTATAAGAGCGAGCAGGACAGGATCCTTGCCAATGGATTTACACGGGCCCTGCTCTATCAGCTGATCAGAAAGACCGGTGATTACCAGAGAGTTTTCCATCTGATAGACGGTGCAAAAACCGGCAGTGATTTTGGAGAACTGCTTTCACTTCAGAAAATAAGAAAGAATAATGTGTGGGAGATTAATACCTCTGTATCCGGGGGATATTATCAGTATGCCAACATCTATTTAAAAAACAGTGAGATTCGGAACTGCCTGAAATCCATGGATGAATTTATCAGCCGTGTCGCTACGGAGGCAGGCAGTTATGAGGACCTTCAGACGTATAATGCCTCACCCGATGCGGAGAAAAAAGGGAAGATACCGCAGCAGATCATTGTTATTCAGAATTTTCCGCACGGATTTAACTCGGACGAAGATTTTGAACTTCTGGCAAAGCTCATGAATAACGGGAGACAGAGGGGCGTTTCGATTTTCATCCAGTACGAACTCTCTAAGGGTCAGCTTTTTGAAGAAAAAATCAGATCACGGCTGAACAGAGGCCCTAACGGAAATGAAGAGCTTCTGGAGAGCGTGCTGATTCAGGAAGGTGCCGGGCAGCTGATCGCAAATGACTACTCTTCCGCCATAGGCCTCATGTGTGATTTAAAGGGGAACCGCCCGTACATAGATGCACTGGTCGACGAAAAGACGAAAATTAAAATAGTAGATAATTCATTTTCGGGAATCTATCATGGGAAGTATCCTTCAGGCGGCGGAACAGCGGTTGACGGGCTGATCATACCCTTTGCTGTCAATTGGAAAGGTAATGTCAAAAATCTTGTCCTTGACAGTAAGACAAATATTAACTGTCTGATATCCGGTACCGTAGGTTCGGGGAAATCGACTCTTCTTCATTGTCTGATTCTGACGTTATCTATGTATTACAGACCGGAAGAGGTGGAAATCTGGCTTTCGGATTATAAAATACAGGAGTTTAACACATATAAACTGAACGCTCCGCCGAATGTTGCTTTTATCGGCCTCAGTGATTCCGAAGATTTTACATATGCATTTCTTGACAAAATCTGGGAAGAATATGAGCGGCGAACACGCCTGTTCGTGAAGGCGAATGATGTACTCAGCCGCCAGGGACGAGATGTGACGGTCAATGATTTCAGGAGCTACCGGAAGTATGCAGGAAAACTTCCAAGGCTGGTCATTATCGTGGATGAATTTCATATCATGTCCCAGCATGTCATGGAAGAACTGTCATACAGGGATAAGCTCGAAAATCTTCTTTCTCAGGCAAGAGGAGCCGGCATCACGTTCATCTTGAGTGATCAGTCAATTACAGCCGGCCTCGCGGGATTGACCCCGAAGGCGAGAAATCAGATGAACTGCAGACTGGCCCTGTCCAATACAGCTGATGAATTAAAGGAGATGTTACGGACTAATAATGCAGAAGAGATCAAGCCGTTTGGCAACATGAAAACAGGTGACTGCGTTCTGGTCTCTGACGTCGAGGTGAGGCAGAAAGACGGTTCTGTCAGGCCGGAAAAAGCATTGGAACAGGTCAGAGTCATTTATCTGAACGATCAGGACAGACCGGAAGTCTGCAGACATCTCCAGGAAGCGTACGGAAAGCCTGACTATATGCCTCGATATGTGGATCAGAAGGAACCGGTTCTGTACTCGGATAAGGTCATCGATTCTTATGAGAAGTCAGGTCAGAGATCAGATGCCGTCCCCGTGTATTTTGGAGAGGCGCTGGATCTCAGCGG
>CADBUA010000660.1 GCA_902797665.1 uncultured Lachnospiraceae bacterium
CTTCTGAATGCTTCTGAATTCTTCTCTCTCCAGATTTCCTGAAGTCCGAAGCGAAGAAATGCCGTTCTTTCTGCAGGTTTTAAAAATGCCGGACAGCACAGATGTGCTGCCCGGCCGAATGCTCCGGCATGAACAATCAATCAGGATTCATTCCGCTCCATATCCCCGGAAGCGTACGAGCCTTTCTGTCTGCTGCTAAAACGGGAAGCATTCGGATTTGCCAGCGTTGGCGGTATCGCCCGCTCGCGTCATTTTTCCGCAGATTCTCACGCTCGCGCCAGCGTGTGTACATTTTGGCGCTCCCCGCTATCATCATTCTCTTTCTGGCTTTTCAGCCAACTATCATTCATCCGCCTGCGGTTCCTCAGCCTTCGCTTCTTCCGCTTTCTCTATTTTCGGCTCCTCATCCTTCGCTTCTAAAGCTTTCTCTATTTTCGGCTCCTCATCCTTCGCTTCTTCCGCTTTCTCCATTTTCGCTGCCTTCGTCTTCGGCGCTTCGCCTCTCTCCACTTCAGCCGTCTTGTCGATGCTCTTTCTCATAATCAGCAGAACAAGGGAACAGATTCCTTCAAAGAGAAGGATCAATCCGCGCCCTTTTTCAGTGATCGGCGAATAAAAATACAGCACGGCAAACAGGAGAGATAAGAGCGCCGCGATCATATAAATCCACCACTTCTCCACGCCTGCATGCCTGGCGTCCAGGGCATCCTGTAGCCATACATAGCCCACCGCCGCAAGGGCAACGCCAAGGATTGTGAGGGAGATACCCGCCATCGTGTCAGGGTTGAGCGCAGCAGACGCACCAATGGTCAAAAGAGCCAGCCCATAAGCGAACGTACGGTTTCCGGAGTGCATAGCCGGACGTTTTCTGAAGTAGGAAATCAGGCTCACAACACCCAGGGCCGCGCAGATCACCGCCGCCGCATAGATGATTACGCTGCTGACCAGATCTGCCCGTACAATAAAAACGATCCCGATGGAGATAAAGATTACAGCTGCCACCCAACCGGAAACATGGTTCAAAAAATCCTTCAGTCTATTTGTTTTTGCATTTGTATTTTTCACTGTAATTCAATCATCCTCCTGTATCTGATACGTTTCTGCATTCATGAATTCCATCCTCATTATAAAGGCATAGCATTTCTTTTACAACCACAATTTTAAAGCGGGATCTGCACATTTCTTCGTCCACCCAGAAATGCCGATCCTATGGAAGGCTGATGGTCTGCTCCAGACTGAATCAGCCCCAAAGCAAGCCTTCTCAGATCCCCTGAATCGTCTCTCTGCTAAAGGGCGCATCAGCCAAGGCTGTTTTCCACCCCATCACAGGGTGTATGACAAGCCTCACCCTTCTCTCCCACTCGCGATCCAGTTTTCTCACTCCCCGCCGCCAGCTTTAAAGTTGTAGACCGGGCGGATCGTCTCCTGGACTTCTACTGTCTCCCCCAGATTCTGAAGGATTTCCTCCACAGGCTTGTAGGCCATCGGGCTCTCATCCAGCGTATCGGCCCTGACGGAGCTTGAATAGATCCCCTTCATCTCCTTTTTGAACTGGGAGAGTGTGAAACTTTGTCTGGCCTCTGACCGGGTCATCCGGCGGCCAGCCCCGTGGGGCGCACTCTCGTTCCAGTCCGGATTCCCGAGTCCACTGCAGATCAAAGCCCCGTAACGCATGTTCATGGGGATAACCATGCGCTCCCCCTTCCTGGCAGAGACGGCCCCCTTTCGCAGGATTCGATGCGCCGTGTCGATGTAATTGTGTACAGTCTCAAACTCCTCCCGCCTTTTCCACTTCATCTCCCGAAGGATTGTGTCTGCGATTGCCCTCCGGTTCCAGGAAGCGTATTCCTGGATGATCCGGAGATCAAAGAGATAATCCTCCAGGAGATCCCCCTGAAGGTAGGCCAGCTCATGAGGAACTGGATCCTCTGCATGGTCCTCCCCTGCCTCCCTGATCTTCTCCCAGGCCTTCTCCTGGTAAAAGGACGCAGCGGATGCCCCAAGCGCACGGCTCCCGGAATGGACCAAAAGATACAGAGTCCCATCCGCTCCTTTGTCCAGTTCAATGAAGTGATTCCCGCCGCCCAGTGTCCCCAGACTCAGAGCAGCCCGCTCCTTTCTGATATGGTCCCGGCACCGAAGGTCTGACAGGGGGATCTCTTCCAGATAGCGGTGCCGTTCCCTTCGAACCTTGATCCCGGCCGGGATGCTCTTCCGAATCACACTGTCGAGTTTTGGCAGTTCAGCCCGCACCCCAGCAAGCACCGTCACCAGGATCCCGCAACCGATGTCCACCCCGGTAAGGTTCGGGATCACCGTATCCCCGATGGTCATCGTCGTGCCAATCACCGAGCCGGCGCCCGCATGGCAGTCCGGCATAATCCGGATCTTACTCCCGGCGATGCTTTTCTGGTTCATCAGGGCAGTGAGCTGCCCCCGGGCTCCGCTGTCAATCTCCTTTGCAAAGACCCTGCAGCTATTGTATTTTCCGCTGATCTCAAACATCTGGAACGCCCTCCCCCTCCGTCAAAGCCGTATCTAAGCTCCAGAAATCCATATTCTGTATGGATGTTCTGCTGGCCTACGGATAGTCCCTTTTATTTTCCAGGAATCAATGACTGCAGTTCAGAGCACTCTATGGCTCCTTCCGTGCTCCGCAAAAGCGCCAGTGCCCAGTATTCGCCTTCTCGCATGAGAGCCACTTCCGGCTCTGTCCGGTGCCAGGTCAGCTTCACTCTCGATCAGGCTTCTATGTCGGGCGAAGCTGCGGACATAGAGCATTTTACCTCCAGTCACAAGCACAAGCGCCTGCAGGCATTTTGCCGGGCACAGGCACGAAAGCCCGCATGAAATGTGCGCCCGCCCTTTTCTTTTGAACTATATTCCCTCGCTCAGCGAACAGCGGGCAAAGCGGACTGGACAGTTACCAGGCCTTTTGCTGTTTTTCAGCGCCTGAAGATGAAAACAGTAAAAACGCAGAAAAGAAGGGGCTTTTCCTCCCTTCTTTTCTGATCTGTTTCATTCAGTCTATCTACATAAACCGCTTATTTCAAGTTTTAAAAGAGTGCCTTTCATATGTCTTTACGGTCTCCTGCCTCAGCGTCGCCCTTCCCGTCGGCGATGCTTCGCATTGACAGCCTCAACAGCGCCAGCCCAGACCGCCAGCCGGATACCGGATCCGGTCGAAAAAGCCTGAAACAGCAGGTTATTTCTCGAAATCCAAAGCGTTCTTTCCGGGAACACACGTTGGCCCGGAAAAGCGCACGTCCAGGGACGGACTGATTGTAAGGCTCAGAGACACATCCCTTTACTCAATATCCTGCAGTGCCAGGACATCCTCCTCTCCTGTGCGGACCTTGACGACATGCAGAACCCGGTAGACAAAGATCTTTCCATCTCCGATATGACCTGTGTACAGAGCTTTCTGCGCTGTCTGAATGAGCTTGTCCAGCGGGATTCTGGAGATAATCACTTCCACCTTGATCTTCGGAATCAAGGTGGAGTCAACCGTCACGCCTCTGTACTTCTCCGTCGTTCCCTTTTGTATGCCGCAGCCCATGACCTGGGTCACCGTCATGCCGGTCACGCCGAGCTCATTCAGGGCCTTCTTCAGGGCATCAAAACGAGATAAGCGTGCAATGATAGAGACTTTGAACATGCCCGGGGCAAAGCTGTCTGAGAGCTCCGCCTCAGGCGCTCTGACCACCTTGACAGCAGCGTCTACCTGGCTGGGGGAAGCTTTCGCAAACTGATCCTCTCCGAGATCAGTGTTCTCATTCTCCGAAAGACCGCTTCCCGTGACATCGGTGATCGCGAATCCTGAGTAAGCACTCACCAGGCCATGTTCACTGATATCAAGCCCGTCAATCTCCACCTGAGCCGGTACCCTGAGGCCGATGGTCCGATCAATCAGTTTGAAAACAACCGCCATGACTGCAAGTACATAGAGACATACAGTGACAACACCCAGAAACTGAATCCCGAAAAGATGGAATCCGCCACCATAAAAGAGGCCTTTCTGGACCCCATTTCCTCCGTCTGAGAAAAGCCCGACAGCCAGAGTGCCCCAGATCCCATTCACCATGTGCACAGAGATCGCACCCACCGGATCGTCAATCCGCACAACATGGTCAAAAAACTCGACAGAAAGGAC
>CADBUA010000661.1 GCA_902797665.1 uncultured Lachnospiraceae bacterium
TGAAGTTTTCCATATTATCAATAGTGCTGAACGCGACTGCCATTGCATTAGTCCTCTCAATAATCATGTCGACTAAGATCTCGACATTGATTATATTATATATATTGCATAAATACAACCAATACAGCAGGTTCGCCAAATAATATTTGATTTGGAGCCTATTTGGAGTCTATTTGACAGTCATTCTTGCACCCCCATCATATATTGCACATATACCCGCGGGCGCGAGAATATGTGCCTATATTGGCGCGAGCGGGCATATAGCGGTGAAACACCTGACAGATTCGAACGGTTCCCGGCATAAAAGCGCATGCATCAGATCTGGAAGAGCTGAGATTTGCCATACGCCATTCATTGAAAATGAGATTCAGGGAACGTCAGATACATGCAGGATCAGAAACATAATAAGAAATATAGTAAAGAGATATAGTAAAGAAATATAATAAAGAAATATGGCAAATAAAAAGAAAGGGAACGATTCGTTCCCTTTCTTTACGTGTAGATGATACAGATTCAGGAATCTCAAAGAACCCTGCTGCATCCATAGGAGGAAGTGCCTGTCCAGTTACAGGCGCCTGCAGGCATTCGGGGGGCTTCGGCTTCTGTCAGCTCATGCAATACGCGCCCCTGCCTTTGCTTTTCCCCTCCGCTTTTGATGGGGCTCACAGGTCAGGGGAAGCGGCAGGACCTGAGGCATGCCGCTTTGGAATCAATCCTCCGCGAAGGGGACTTCGGAGCTCTCTGCCTGGCTGTCAGACGCATTCGGCACCGTCACGGTTCTGGCCGGGGCAGCCTTTTTGCGGTGGCGGATCGTGATGCCGTTGACCTTGACTTCATCTGTGATCGGGATGACCAGGCACTCACGGCCATCGATGGTCCGCGTCTCGACCAGGTCCGTACGGTCCGGGCTGACGGAGACAGTCACATCCGGCGTATGCACCTCAAACTTCCGGCTGTTTACGTTCTCGGCGAAGAAGGAACCCTTCTCCCCGGCATTCTGCGTGAAGCTGTCCTCAAAGGCGCTCATCTGCTCCGGCTCTGCGCCGCTTCTCTCAAGCAGGTTGCGCATGGTAAGCTTGTCCAGGGTGACAGGATCTGCGCTGTCCTGAGACTTGGCGTCCTGCTGGAGCTCCGACAGGTTATCGTGGATGGCCTTTACGGTGTCAAAATCGCAGCCATCTCCCAGGGTCTGCTCTACCACAGCCTCAAAGGCATCCTTCTGGGAGCTGGCGGTCAGGGGGATCTCACAGCCCAGAAGATGATCGGTCAGGTCAATGTGGAGATCCTCCGTGTTCTTGGAGTAGTAGAGGACCTCATGGATGTCCGTCTGCCGGTCGTTGAAGGCCGGGAAGAGGAAACCCAGCTGCGGGACGCCGACGATCCAGTCGCGCTCGCGGTTACGAAAGGCCTGCTCTGCTGGATTGTAGGAGAGGGCAGGTTTGGCCAGCTCTACCGAGCAGATCGCGCACTGGATATAGTCGTAGACCTCATCCGACGCGTCATCCATTCCCAGTCCATCACTGGTGCGGCCTGGGACATCGTAGGTGTTGTGGATCAGCAGGATCAGGTAGTTGTCGTCTGTGAGGTAGTTGTCAATGATCTTGTCATAAAACTCCTCGAGCAGCTCCTCGTCATTCAGCGCAGAATCCCGGAGAGCGCGCAGAAAGGCCTGAGTACCGTCCTCCTGTTCCGCTTCCAGGGGGAACTCCATGTTCAGGAGATTCTTTCCCACGGTGCCTGTCAGCATCTTGCGAAAGATCTCGAAATACTTGTAGATCTCCTCATCCGGAAGCTGAAGGAAGCTCTGACCGAAGGTCGTGATCTTGTCTCCGTCCGCTCCGACATAGCAGCCGGTGATGCGGGTGATGGAGTTTTTGGCCGGCGTCAGAAGCTTTTTGATCTCGCTGATATCTTTTTTGTTCATTGGTTCACCTCTGTCGATTTCAAGTAAAGCCCCCGTGAAGAGGCGGGGGAGACCGTCTGAGAGCTGGATCTCTGTCCACCCCAGGGAAAAGCGCCGGGGCGCAGACCCGGAAGCAGCCCAGCTGGTCAATGAATCTGTGCCTCCCTCTGAGGCTGTCGAAAGATGTAATATAGCAGACTTTGTTTGACGGGGCAAGGAGCGCTTGCTATACTCGGAACCCAAGAGAATTTGCTACATACGCCCCTGGCCACGGTATGCTGGATGCGCGAAAGATTCGCCTGCGGCAAATCCTTAAGTGCCTCTGGCATAGAATCGCGACGATTCAGGGCTGGATGGGGCTGAATGGGGCTGAATGGGGCTGAATTAGGAAGGGAGCGAAAAACTGGTCACTGTCAGGTCCCCTGTAAACAGTTTTCGCTGAGCGTGAGAATACGAAGCAAAAAGAGGATGGGCGCTGGCAGCTGTCTGCCGGAGTGCAGCTGGATGTTTATGCGCTTTCCAGGAAACACTGCGCGGGGATCTGCGCCGGAAGCTTACAGAGAGAGGAGGCAGTGATGCGGGTTGGGATTGGATATGATGTGCACAGATTGACGGAAGGGAGAAAACTGATTCTCGGGGGCGTGGAGATTCCCTGGGAGAAGGGGCTTCTGGGGCATTCAGACGCGGATGTGATCATCCACGCCATCATGGACGCGCTCCTGGGAGCAGCCGCCCTGGGGGACATCGGTCAGCACTTTCCGGACACAGATCCGGCCTATGAGGGGATCTCCAGCATCGCGCTGCTTCAGAAGGTCGGGGAGCTTCTCGATGAACACAATTATGTCGTGGGCAACATTGACTCGATCATCATTGCCCAGAGACCGAAGCTGATGCCGCATCTCCCGAAGATGCGGGAGAACATAGCGGCGGCTTTGGGGATTGATCCGGGGCGCGTCTCCGTCAAGGCGACGACCGAGGAAGGGCTGGGCTTTACCGGGAGCGGGGAAGGCATCGCCGCCCAGGCGGTCTGCACGTTAGACAGCCTCTTTGATGAGATCGCCAGGTCAAAGATGAGTGCCCCAGCAGGCTGTGAAGCCTGCCCTGCCCGGAGGGGCGGCATCTGATGTGGACAGAGAATGAGAGCGAAAACGATAACGAAAACAAAATCGAAATCCGGAAGCTGACGCAAAAGGAGAAAGCCCTCAGCAGGGACCTCTATGAGGAGGTCTTCTCCGAAGACAAGGGGGCATTTTCAGACTATTACTATCGATACAGGGTTCCGGAGAACACAATCTACGCGGCTGTGGATCGGATTGACAGCCGGGATGACGGAAGAGCAGAGCGGAAAACAAAAAACCGGGGCTGGAGATACGCGGAGGACTGCCTGGATGACAGCGGTCAGAGCGGCATCAAAGACGGGACCAA
>CADBUA010000662.1 GCA_902797665.1 uncultured Lachnospiraceae bacterium
CATATTAATTCTGTCTATCTGTCTCAAAGATGAACTGTTCTTAATTTCCTAAGCAATTTCAGCCACTCTGTTTATTGATTTCCATTTGCGCATGACGCAGAAAGGGGATGGCTTTTTGCCATCCCCTCAAAGCCCCAGCGCGTGGGAAAGAGAAACTGATTCTGCACCTCTCTGTCAGGACCTCATTCAAGAGCGCTCACGCTTAATCGATCGCGTTTTTGATTCTTTCCAGCGCCTCTGTGAGCACTGATCTGGGACAGGCGGCATTGATCCGCTGGAAACCTTCACCGGACTTGCCGAACATGCTTCCGCGATCCAGCCACAATCCCGCCTTCTGAACAATCAGGTCATCCAACTCCTTCGGTCCCAGGCCGGTTCCGGAAAAATCCAGCCAAAGCAGGTAGGTCGCCTCCGGGGGGCACATGGAGATCCCTGGAAGCTTCTCCCTGATATAGGCGTCCGCGAATCGAATATTTTCTTCCAGGTAAGCCATCAGGGCCTGATACCACTCGTCCCCGTTTTCATAGGCTGCCTGCGCCGCCGCAAGCCCGAAGATATTCGGTTCATCATACCCGCTTTCATCAATCACCTCCTGAAACGCAGTCCGCAGCGCCTGATTTGGAATAAAGAGATTGGATTGCTGAAGCCCTGCAAGATTGAAGGTTTTGCTCGGCGAAGTCGCGGTGACCGTAAAATCCGGAAAGGATGGATCCTGCTCCTGAAAGATCCGGTGCTCCCCCTTCCAGACAAAATCGAAATGAATTTCATCGCTGAAGACAATCACATGGTGTGCCCTGCAGATCCGGCCCAGCTTCATGAGCTCCGCTTCTGTCCAGGCTCTGCCCACGGGGTTGTGGGGATTGCACAGAATGAACAGCTTCACGCCATTTTCAGCGATCTTCCGCTCAAAATCCTCAAAATCAATGCCATACCGTCCGTCCGCATCTCTTTTCAGATCGGAACTGATCATTTTTCTGCCGTTTTTCAGAATCAGCCCGCTGAAGGGATAATAGACGGGCTGCTGGATGATCACCCGATTGCCCGGCCGGGTAAACGCCCGGATCGCCGCGGCGATGGCGAAGCACACGCCGGGTGTCTTGACCCACCAGTCCTCCTGAACATCGAAGTGATGATGCCGCTTCATCCAGCCGGCGACTGCCTCAAAAAATCCGTCCCCCGACTTCGTATTGCTGTATCCGTAAATTCCGTGCCGCGTCAGTCCGTTCAGCGCGTCCTCCACATAGGATGTCGTCCTGAAATCCATATCCGCCACCCAGAGGGGCAGAACATCCTCTGGATATCCCCGCTCCGCGGCAAAATCGTATTTCAGGCATCGGGTATTCCTTCGGTTGATCAGCAGGTCAAAATTCAGGTTCCGTTCCGCCATAGGGGCCCTCCCACTCGGATCAGTAACGTGTTGATGAGTCTATATATTTTTAAAATACGAATGCTTTATCTTTTTATCTGTTTTATTTGTCTATTTTTTCAGAATTTATCATTTTAATTATCCAGGCATTTCATTGCAGCATTTCATCATTTCATTCCAGTGCCTGTTCAAAGGCCTGTTCCAGATCCCGGATGATATCCTCCGGGTTCTCGATTCCGACGGAAAGGCGCAGGAGTCTGTCACTGATCCCGAGCTTCTCCTTCTGCTCTGCCGGCACATCCGGATGCGTCTGGCTCGTGGGATAAGTCAGGAGACTCTCCGTCCCCCCAAGGCTCTCCGCGAAAATGATCAGCTGGATGTTTTTCAGGATCCCTTCCGCCATAGCTGCGGAGTCCACCTCAAAGGAAATCATGCCGCTGCCCGCATAGTAAACCTTTTGGACCGCCTTCTGCCGCATCAGCCATTCCCGTACCTTCAGCGCGTTGCTCCTATGTCTTTCCATCCGGATGGCCAGCGTCTTCAGTCCCCTTAGACAAAGCCAGCTTTCAAAGGGACCGAGAGTGGCACCGATTGTCTTCGAAATCAGCCGAAACCGTTCCCCAAGTTCCCGATTTGCGCTGCACAAAAAGCCGCAGACCGTATCATTATGTCCGCTCAGATACTTGGTTCCCGAGTGGATGACAATGTCAGCGCCTTCCTGTATGGGATTCTGAAAATACGGCGTCATAAAGGTGTTATCCACGATCAGCAGCGCGCCAGCCTCATGCGCCGCCTCCGCCGCTTTTTGAATATCTGTCACCCGCATCATCGGATTCGAGGGCGTCTCCAGATAAATTGCCCGGGTATCTGGCCGCACAGCGGCCCGGAGCTTCTGGATCTCCGTCGTATCCACATATTCCGTGACATATCCGTTCTTGCTGCTGATCTGATCGATCAGGCGGACCACACCGCCGTAGAGATCCTCTCCCAGCAAAATGTGATCTCCCGGCCTGAACAGTTCAAATGTTGCAGCGATCGCTGCCATCCCTGACGAAAACGCCACCGTGTCAGAGGAATGTTCCAGGGAACTGATGGCCTCCTCCAGGTAGGCCCGGGTGGGATTGGACTCCCGGGTGTAATCAAAGCCATTTGGATTGTGCCCCGTGGTCAGATGCGAAAAGCAGGCGCTTTGGTAGATCGGGTAGCTGACCGCATAATTGGCGTCCTCAGTCCGATGGTTTTCCCCATGGATACATCGGGTGTCAAACTGATATTTCATCGCATTCCTCCTGGCTCAGTATTCGCCAACGAACCGGTATCCGACCGGAAGCATAAAGCCCCGGGCGATTTCATCCGGCATGTCCGGATGCGCCGGATACACCAGCGCTGTTTTGTTTCTGCGAAAACCTTTCCGGTTGTAAAACCCCACACCCCCCGGGTGGGTGTTCAGGAAGATATTCTGTCCCTTCATCTGTGCCGCCAGCCTTGTCACGATCTCCCAGCCCAGGCGAAGCCCCTGGTATGCGGGATCGATGGCCACATTCAAAAGCAGGGCCTGGAGGACGCCGTCTGACTCCGCCCGGGCGCAGCCCACCAGTTTTTCACCGATATGGACATATTCCACATATGGGCTGTTCAGGAAGCTTTCGCGGGTGACTGCCTCATCCCGTTCCCTGCCTCCGAAGGCCTCTGTCAGGATCTCATTCAGCCTCGTGAAATCGATTCCCTCCGACCTTTCAGAAAAAACGGCTTGAAGAGAATCCGCAGGATGTGGGTTTTTCCTCCCTACCGGGAACTTTCCTGCCCTGGGGTAAAACTCGCTTTCAAAGCGGTATCCCACAGGCAGGTAAAAGGTCTCGATCGGAAGCATGGGGTCCAGTGCCGCCTCTTTCTCTCCCGCATAGGTAAAGGAGTTCTTGGACCGCCGGAAGCCATGACGTTCAAAAAAATCGATCCGGTCAGGGCAGGTCCAGGTAAACAGTTCCTGTCCCCTGAAGCGGCAGATCAGCCTCTCCAGCAGCTCATCACCCAGCTCCTGATATTCTGGCAGTACAGCCAGGTCAGTCATCAGCGCCCACGCCCTCCTGTCGGAGATCACCCTTCCGGATGCCACCGCTTTTCCTCCGGCTTTCGCGATCAGCGCAAAGCTGCTGTTCTGAAACGCCTCCGCCACGCTTCCCAGGTTCCTTTTTCTTCCGATGCCTGCGCGGGAAAAAAGCTCCGCGATCTCGGAAGGGTCCATTTCCTTCGGGTCTTCCAGAAACTGTATGCTCATCTTTCTCCTGCCCTTTCCAACGTCATCAAGCGGAGCGACAGCTGTGCCGACCGGACCAGTTCACTGATCCTGCAGGATTCAGCACAGGAATGGACATTCTCCATTCCGCAGGCAATCACAATGGAGGGGATTCCCGCCTCATTCAGGCGGTTTGCCTCGCTGCCTCCCATCGTCCGGATCACCTTCATGGGAACAGCCTCCTTTTCGCAGGCTGCCCGGAAGCGCTCCAGCGCCAGGCTGTTCTCCTTTGGACCGTAGGGACGGATATGCTCAATATGGCTGCACAAAGCCTCTCCTCCTGCCTCTTCCGCGAAGAGAACAAACTGCTTCAGAATCTCTTCCGTCCTTTGGAGGGCTTCCCCAGGGACGAGGCTCCGGACTTCCCCCGTCACCCTGACATGGTCTGGAACGATATTGTTGCTTCTTCCTCCCGCGATCGTCCCGATGTTCACAGTGGTATTCTCATCGATCCGCCCCGTCTGGATTCTGCTCAGGCTCCTGACCAGAGCGGTCAGGGCGTTGATGCCCTCTTCCGGCGCAAAGCCCGCATGGGCTGCCTTTCCAAGGATCTCCGCCTCAAAGCTGACGATGGACGGAGCCTGATCCGCGGCCGTCCCCACCGGCCCTGTCAGATCCAGTACATAGGCCGCACGGGCCTTTATCTGCTCAAAGCGAAAGTACCTGGACCCCTCGCAGAAGGGTTCTTCCGCTGCCGTGATCAGCAGCTCGATATCCGGGTGATCCAGCTTTTCCTCCCGGATCACCGTCAAAGCTTCGATGATGGAAACCATCCCGGATATATCGTCCGCCCCCAGCACTGTGTCCCCGCCGGAGTGAATGACGCCGTCATCGGAGATGACGATCTGTTTGTTCTTCCCCGGAGACACCGTATCCAGATGTGCGGAAAAAAGCACAGGCTCCCCGGGCGTTGTCCCCTGCAGCCTCGCAAATATGTTCGGATGGCTGTCCGGGTGCCTTTCCAGGTATTCCTTCCGGGTCGCCCCCTCTGTCAGAATCTCCAGCCCCAGATTTTCCAGCCGCTTTGTGACTTCCTGTCCGATTCTCTTTTCCTGAAAGGATTCGCTGTCATAGCGGACCAGCGCTTGAAACAGATCGACCATCCGTCTCTCATCAACCATTCCTCCAGCCCTCCGTTCTGATCCTTTCCATCTCTGTTATCTCTGTTATCTCTGTTATCTCTGTTATCTC
>CADBUA010000663.1 GCA_902797665.1 uncultured Lachnospiraceae bacterium
GGGAGAGGGAGGAGAAGATGAACATCGGCTTTATCGCGAATGATGCGAAGAAGAAACTGATGCAGAACTGCTGCATCGCGTACCGGGGGATCCTTGCCAAACATGAACTGTACGCCACCGGCACCACCGGCCGGCTGATTCAGGAAGCGACCAGTCTCTACGTGCACAAGTTTCTGGAGGGACATGTGGGCGGCGAGCAGCAGATGAGCGCGATGATTGAACAGAACCAGATGGATCTTGTCCTGTTCTTCCGGGATCCGGACACCACGATCAGGACCCGCAATGATTCTTCGGATATCATGAAGGTCATCAGGATGTGCGACATCCACAACGTTCCCCTGGCAACGAACATCGCCTCCGCGGAGATCCTGCTGAAATCCCTGGAGCGCGGCGATCTGGACTGGAGAGAAATGTATCGATGAGAAGCGGAGGCAGCAGGTATACAAGGCAGCCCGTGCGGGAGGTAAGCCAAAGGCAGGGGCAGTCCAGACAAAGCCAGAGAGCAGGACAGTCCAGGCAAAGCCAGAGGGCAGGACAGTCCAGGCAAAGGCAAAGCCAGAGAGCAGGGCAGTCCAGACAGAGGCAAAGCCAGGAGCCCAGGCAAAGAAAGACTGGAGGTCTGTGGGGATTTCAACGGGAAAGAGCGATGCAAAAGAGCGCACTCCCTCCGAAACCGGATACCTACAGCCATCGGGAATGGGTGCGGATCCAGCAGCGGGAGATGGCAGAGAGAAGGAGAACCCGAAACCTGATCCTGATCATCTGCGGGCTTCTCCTCGCGGTGATTCTGCTCTCGTACGAGGTCTGGTTCTTTGTCATCCGATCCCATGACAAAGACATGCTGCTGCCTTTCGACCTGGGAAACCCGACCTATGGGATCCGCACCGGCGCGTCGAAGACCGAGCGGGCGGAATCCTTCGCCGAAAACCTCTGTGTGGTGAGCGGCGATGTGAACGCTGACGCCGTGTTCATGACTGCCACAGTGGGGGCTCTCTTTGACGTGAATGGCGGCAGGGCGCTCTACGCCCGGAATGTCTTTGAGAAGAGGCCTCCGGCCTCCCTGACCAAGATCATGACAGCCCTCGTGGCGATGAAATACGGGAATCTCGACGAAATCGTGACCGTGACGCCCACAGCCATGGACATCGAACAGGGTTCCTCGGTCTGCCTTCTGAACGTGGGGGATCGGCTTACGCTAAAGCAATTGGTCTATGGCCTTCTGATCGCCTCCGGAAATGACGCCGCGATGATGATCGCGGAGCATGTGGGCGGCAGCGTCAGTCAGTTTGTGGCCATGATGAACCAGGAGGCGAAGCGTCTTGGCTGTACACAGACCAACTTCATGAACCCCCACGGCCTCACAACCGAGGGGCACTATACCTCCGCCTATGATATCTATCTCATGTTCAATGAGGCATTGAAGTATGAGACCTTCCAGGATATCATCGGCCGGAAGAATTATTATGCGGAGTACCAGGACAAGACCGGGGATGCCTACGCCATCACCTGGGATACCACCGACCATTATCTGTCAGGAGAGGCTGTGGGTCCTGACAACGTCGTCATCACCGGCGGAAAGACTGGAACCACCCAGGCTGCCGGCGCCTGCCTGGCTCTGCTCTCAAAGGACGTCTACGGGAATCCCTTCATTTCCATCATTATGAACTCTGAGGACAAGGACCAGCTCTACACCGACATGAACCAGATCCTCTCCCTGGTGGGCACATGATAGAGCGCCCGGGCCTCAGAGCCTGCAGAGAATGGCAATGGTTCCCGCGAAAGCGCCGGAATGCGTCATCAGCAGGAGACGGGCCCTTTTGAGGTTGAATTTCAGCTTTAAATCGTCTATACTGTCCATATGGAATTTTGGATATTTTACCAATAGATTGCGTGTTTTTTTGCCGCCTGTTATACATTCTGCAGTTCTCATTGCCGGAAAGCCGGGAACTGAAGAAAGCGAAGAAGAGATCAAAGGGACAGTTCAGGAAGGTCAGGCGGAGGGTTACAAGTGTTAAGGTCACAGAGGAGGCAGAGAGAGCTTATGATTCAGTTCATTATCGGTGAAAAGGGCAAAGGCAAGACAAAGGTGCTTCTCGAGAAGGCCAACAGCGAGATCAAAACAGCCAGCGGCAATGTGGTGTATCTGGACAAAAACGGGCAGCACATGTATGAGCTGAACAACAAGATCCGGCTCATCGATGTCACGCGTTACCCGCTCACCGACAGCGACGAATTCATTGGATTTCTGTGTGGAATCATCTCCCAGGACCATGATCTGGAGATTGTCTATCTGGACAGCTTCCTGAAGATCGCAAAACTTGAGAAAGCGGAGAATGATCAGGTACTCGAAGTTCTGAAGCAGATCAACAACATCGGAAAAATGTTCCATGTAAACTTCGTGATCAGCGTTTCCCTGACCCGGGATCAGCTGCCAGAAGAGTACTATGAGAACATTGTGGCGGAACTGTAAGATATCACTTTTCCGGGGTGGAAAGTTGAAGGATAGGGATCCAGACGGCGGGCAGAACCCGCCGTTTGTTCATCCAGGAAAATGATGGGTGCGCTTTGATTGAGTTGGGGGAAGGAGCATTTGGCTGATTCGCGCGGCAGAGGTCCGAGAAAAAACAATAAAGTGATCCAGATGCAATCCAGGAATCAGATGATCCACATGAACGTGGGGACCTTCTTTTTCCTGATCATCCTGATCTACCTGATTCTGATGTTTTTTGTCTATCTCACGCGGGACCATGTGACCGGTTATGAGGTGGTCGAGGGAACTCTGGCCGGAAATTACCGCTACCGGGCATTGGCCCTGAAAACCGAAGAGATCGAGAAAGCCCAGGAATCCGGCGCGATCACTTACTATGCCAGGGAGGGCTCCAAAGCCTTCGCCGGGGTCGCCATCTGCGCCATCGGGGGCGTTTCCCAGGCCGGCCAGAATCTGACGACAGACCTGCAGGACACGGATCTGGAGGACGCAAAGAATCAGATGTCGACCTTTGTGATCAACTACCGCCGGGAGTCTTTCTCCAGCGTCTATGATTTTAAGTCGAACCTGGAGGCCGTAATCCTGCAGTCCTCGGTGGATGAGAACGCCGGTTCTTATGTAGGGGGCACTTACTCAGCGCCTTCCTCCGGCTTTGTCCTCTACTCGACGGACGGATTTGAGCTTTATTCCCAGGATAACCTGACAAAGGACCTCTTCAATGAGAGCTCCTACAAGAAGACCAACCTCCGGCTCAACTCTGAGGTCAGTGCCGGTGATCCCATCTACAAGCTGGTGACCTCAAACAGCTGGAAACTCTATTTTCCGATCGACGATAACCTTCGGACCCAGCTGGATGGGATGAGCAAGATCACGCTGCGCTTTCTGAAGGACAACAACACCTTCACAGCGCCTTTCCACATCGTAACCGGGTATGATGGCTGGTACGGGGAGATCTCTCTGAACTCCTGCCTGGTCCGATACGTGACAGACCGCTTCCTGGAGATTGAGCTTATGATCAACCGGACAGAGGGGCTGAAGATCCCGACGAGCGCAATCTCTACGCGGCTTTTCTATCAGATTCCGGCAGATTATGTGACCGTCAACGACGATTCGAAGGATGAGATTTTCCTCATTCGGGAAAAGTTCAAGTCTGACGGCTCCTCCTCCAGGTCCACAATCCGGGCCACGGTTTACGCCCACGATGAGGAGCTGGATACCTACCTGGTAGATCTGAGTCTTTTCTCTAATGGCGACTACGTCGTCATGCCCGGGACGACCAAGCGCTTCCAGATCAGTGAGAATGCCATCCGGATGATCCAGGGCGTCTTCAATATCAACAAAGGCTACGCGGTCTTCCGGGAGGTCAAGGTCAATGATAATAACGAGGAATTCTGCATCATCGAGCCGAACAATATCTATGGCCTCCGGGCACACGACAGGATCGCTCTGAACGCCGCCTCTGTGAGAGAGGACCAGATCACAGCGTAAGACTCAGGCAGAGGAAGCCTTCCTCTGCCCTTTCTTAAGATCGGGAAAAACAGACCCTATGCGTCCTGGCGCGGGTATGGAGAGAAATGCAGCCCAGAAAGGATTCTGAGGCAGGTTCTGTGCTGCGCGCTCCCGGCAGAGCTGCCCAGTCGGATTCTTCTCGCATCTCTCGTGGCTCTCTCTATGTAAATATGTAAAGCGTCCAAGGCTGCTGGGCTCATATACCGGGAACCATTCGAATTTGCCAAGTGTTTTCACCGGTATATGCAGAGGCACTTAGGATTCGCCTGCGGCAAATCCTAAGTGCCTCTAGAGTAAACTTGGGCGAAGCGATTGGCTGGAGTCCGGATTTACACGACCTGTCAGCATTGTCTGTAACGGTCCAGTCCGCTTTGCGCACCTGCTGCGGCAAGCGTGAAAGTATAAAGAAATAAGCATTGTTTTTGAAATAGGAAGAAGGCAGATCACTATGATAAAGGAAAACCTGGCGGAAGTGGAGCGGAGAATCTCCGAGGCTGCAGCGCGATGCGGCAGGAAGAGGGATGAAATCACTCTGGTGGCTGTGTCCAAGACCAAGCCCGTCTCCATGATCGAGGAAGCCATGGAGGCTGGCGTTCTGGATTTCGGGGAAAACAAACCCCAGGAGCTCCGGGACAAGTACGGGCTTCTGCCCGGAAATCTCCGCTGGCATATGATCGGGAACCTGCAGCGGAACAAGGTAAAGTACATCATCGACAAGGTTGTTATGATCCACTCCGTGGGCTCCCTGGAACTGGCGGAAACCATCGAGCGGGAAGCGGAAAAGCATCAGCTTGTGATTCCGATCCTTTTGGAGGTCAACATGGCCCGTGAGGCCTCCAAGGGGGGCGTGATGCCGGAAGACGCGCAAAGGCTTGCCGCAGAAGTGGCAAAGTTTCCGCATCTTTCTGTCAGAGGACTTATGACCATTGCCCCGATGGTGGAGAGAGCCGAGGAAAACCGCGTTCATTTCAGGAATCTCCGGAATTTGTCGATTGACATATCATCAAAAAACATCGATAATGTTGCTATGTGTGAACTCAGTATGGGCATGACAGGTGATTATGAGATTGCTGTCGAGGAAGGCGCAACTCTGATCCGGGTCGGCACGGGAATCTTCGGTGAGCGGGACTATACAAAAACTGCCGGCATCTGATTCAGCAGGAAGCTGGGGATTTTCAAAGCCGTGGGGAAGGATACGTTCCATGCGTTCCGGCAGATTCTGTATCTTCCGGGTAAAATTGAATGAAAAGTCTGCCTGGCATATGATGCCTGGAAATTCAGGCGAAATCGGAGGCTGAAAAAGAAAAGACTTTTTTGTTTTCGTATGCCGCTTTTCTTAAGACTTTCTTCCTGGGAATTTAAGGGCTTTATGAGATGATGAAGGCCAGCAGTATCCGCCTCCGGCAGGTTTATCATCCTGCGGAAGCAGACAGAAGATGCAGGGACTTCGGCAGATTTAAGGGGTCTTCCGGAATCTCTTGGGGGAGTCCGTGTTTTAGAAAGGTTCTCCTGCGTGTCAACCATAAGGGGTTTGCAGATCTCCCAGCAATGGAGAGA
>CADBUA010000664.1 GCA_902797665.1 uncultured Lachnospiraceae bacterium
GAGCCTGCACTACATCATGGAAGATGAGCTGAGGGTGGAAAAGGCCACCGGCGAGAGCCATCCCGAAGCCAGCTGGCTGGTGGATGTCGAGAGAGCCTGACAGTCCAGGCAAACCGCATATGACCGGGAGCAGCCCAGGCGGGCTGTATCTCGTACTGAAAGACCGCGAAGGTCTTATTTTTATGCCCGGAAGGAGGCCTGCGATTTGAAAAACCGATATGAATTATCCGCAGACGGAGAATCATGCCGGGTTTATTTTATTGACGGCTCATCATTTTTAATAGACACGTCTGACCTCTTACAGGTTTCTGAATATACATGGTTTTATGGAAAGCGCGGCTATCCTGTAGCGCACACGAGCAGAAAGTCGCCAGAGGGGCATAAGGTGTTTCCGCTGCACAGATTTCTGATGCGGCCTGATGAAGGCAGCGACGTCGATCACATATCAGGAGACAAGCTGGACAACCGGCGGGGAAATCTTCGGATATGCTCTCACCAGCAAAACATGTTCAACCAAAAGATGCGCTGCACCAATTCCTCTGGCTACTATGGAGTGAGCCGGTCATCAAAGACGGGAAAATTTGAGGCGTATCTGCATATTGACGGGAGAAAGAAATATCTTGGAACCTATGATTCCGCCGAACAGGCCGCAGTCGCAAGAGACGCTGCGGCTGTTCGTTTCTTTGGTGATTACGCCCGGTTGAATAAGAACGAGGAGACTGCTTCATGATCAGAAAACTGAAAAAGTATAAGCCGACGCGTTTCATGCTGAAAGGCAATCACTATGACAAAGAAGCCGCCGATATAGTGGTTGCCTTTATTGAACAACTGAAACATACGAAGGGCGAGTTTTATAAACAGCCCTTTGAACTGATTGACTGGCAGGAGCAGATCATCCGGGATGTGTTTGGCGTACTGAAGCCCGACGGGTACAGACAGTTCAACACGGTCTATATTGAAGTGCCAAAGAAATGCGGGAAGAGTGAGCTGGCGGCGGCAGTCGCCTTGTACATGCTGTGCGCCGACGGTGAGCAGCGCGCTGAAGTATATGGCTGCGCAGCCGACAGGGATCAGGCTTCCCTTGTGTTTGACGTTGCCTGCGATATGGTGAAGCTGTGCCCTGCTCTGATGAAAAGATGCGACATACGGACGAGTAGGAAAGCTATCCACTTTGGCCCGACAAACAGCACTTATAAGGCTTTGTCAGCGGATGTGGCGGGAAAATCCGGCATGAATGTCAGCGCATTGATCTTCGATGAACTGTGGGTACAGAAAGACCGTAAGTTTTTTGAGATGATGACCGTAGGCACATCAGACGCGCGGAGCAATCCGCTGCATTTTATCATTACGACCGCCGGCAACGACCGGAACAGTATATGCTACGAGCTGCATTGCAAAGCAGTGGATATTCTGAATGGGCGCAAGGTCGATCCTACCTTTTACCCGGTTATCTACGGCGCAGATGTATCGGAAGACTGGACGGATCCGAGAGTATGGGCAAAAGCAAATCCTTCACTTGGGATTACGATTGGAATAGACAAGGTGAAAGCCGCCTGCGAATCGGCGAAACAAAATCCCGGTGAGGAGAACTCCTTCCGCCAGCTGCGCCTCAACCAGTGGGTCAAGCAGGCGGTTCGCTGGATGCCCATGGAGAAATGGGACGCCTGCGCTTTTCCTGTGAACGAGGACGATCTGGAGGGCCGAGTTTGTTACGGCGGGCTTGACCTGTCCTCCACCACGGACATCACGGCATTCGTACTGGTGTTCCCGCCGACCGACGAGGATGACCGCTATATCCTGCTGCCGTACTTTTGGGTGCCGGAGGACACGCTGGACCTGCGTGTGAGGCGCGACCATGTGCCGTATGACCTGTGGGAGCGGCAGGGCTACCTTATGATGACTGAATGCAACGTGGTGCATTACGGTTTCATCGAGAAATACATAGAGCGCCTCGGGGAAAGGTTCAACATTAGGGAGATAGCTTTTGACCGCTGGGGCGCTGTTCAAATGGTACAGAACCTGGAAGGTATGGGATTTACAGTGGTCCCGTTCGGGCAAGGATTTAA
>CADBUA010000665.1 GCA_902797665.1 uncultured Lachnospiraceae bacterium
GACGCGATCTCACGATGGAGCTGATCCCTTCCGGATCTTTGTCCTTCCGCTCTTTTCTGTCCAGTCGCAAACACCTTCCGCTGCGAGGCCGGGCGCAGGCGCCTGCGCCCGCATGAAATGTGCGCCCGGTCTTTGCCTTTGAACTGTATGACCTCGCTCGGCGGCAAGCGGCCAAAGCGGGCTGGACAGTTACTATAAATCTACTGTTTTTATAGCTTTATCAATTTGATATTATAGCTATACATTGCTATTTTGTTACAAAACCATAATCATATAATTCCTAAAAAATTAATATTCGCTTTCATAGTCGCATCATCGTGTTATTGTGCATTTTTGAGCAAAAACAACTATAGTATTATGTAATTACAAATTTATATATCAGCATGATTATATTGCTGCACGCTTTTGTTCCCGTATGGTATCCCTATATCCCAATTCAATCTCCATGGATCCCTCAGAAAGCTTCTATGCGCCAAAGCTTCCATGCGCCAAGAAGCCCTGTCTCTGATGGGCGCTTTTCTGAGCCTTCCATGTTTACCGCCGATAGAGCCTTGACCAGACTGGCTCTCTGTACCGGCATGGCAAGGATTCTGTTCATCCCTTGTCATCGCATGGACGGACGGAACGTACGCACTACTGCATCTCTATCCCATCATTGAATCATCATAGGAACATCATAGAGCATCACAAAGCATCATCAGGCGTCTTTTTCACTTTCTTTTTCGGCACTCATTACCCCAAGGATGATCTTGTCCTCCCCGTCTTCCGGGATCATCGTGGCTTTCAGACAGACAGCGATCGGTTTGCCCCCCACCATGAGATGATAATGATGGAAGAAGAAACCATCCTCCTTGATGGCGCGCATCATATTTTCCTGGGTCAGAACGCTCAGATGATGCTCTAAATCCTCCGGCGCAATGGCCTTGGGCGCGTCAAGCCGTACATCCTTAAAGAAATCATCCCCCTGCCTGGCCAGCCCGAATTTCGAAAACTCATTGGACGGGCTGTACTGTATATAATGCCCTGTCCGGGTCTCGACGGTATAGAGAACAAGATAGTCCGGGGCCAGGGCCGCGATCCTCTCTAACGCGGCTCTCTCCTGTCTCCGCCGGTTCTCTTCTTCCTGCATCTTCCGCTCCGCGTCAATGATGCTGACGCCGATGATGATGTGGTCCGCGTCCCCTTCCATCCGCGTAATCTTCATGCGCACATAGCTCGGCTCCCCATCCTCGATCAGACGGTATACGATGATAAAAAAGCCCTTCTCATCCAGTTCCCGGAGGATGTTTTCCTTGGTGAATCGTCCGAGAAAGATCTCCTGATCTTTCTCATAAATTCTGTGCAGAGCATCCTCCCTGGCCTGCTTGAAGAAGTTCTTTCCACGCTGTTCCAGGGTGATTCCCTCCCTGCCAACAGGAGAGGAATACTCAATAAATGCTTCACTTGAAAGCGTAACATAAAAGAGATTGTAGTAGTCTGCTGCAAGCGCTCTTGCAATGCTTGCATAGATGGCACCCTCATTCGGTTCCACGATTGAAAGGACGGCTGTCACGACCGAAGTGTTTCCGTTTTGGGGATTCACTCCGATCCTCCTGGCAAAGGAGTTGACAACAGTCCCGTCTCCCGCAGTCTCTTCGATGAACACACGTTCCCCTTTGCTGCGGCATTCTGCGATCTTTCGCAAAAAGATGCTTCCGGGTCCGCTGCGGGGAACCTCAACTTCCGAGCTTTGATCCGTCAGGTCCAGGCCGAACATCTTATAAATAAAGTCACGCATGGATTCATTGCTGCGCGCAAAGCGGACCTTTTCGCCATCCGGCGTAAGCTCCAATACCCCCATGGGCAGCGTATCAAACGTGTTGCGGAAGATACTCTCATCCTTACCAGCCAAAAAGGACAGATCAAACAGGTTGATCCGGCCCATCTCCTCATAGTAGCCGGACTCTTTGGGATTCTCAAAGCCAATCTGAATCCCCTTCCGGTATCGCTCAAAGATGGTTTCAACCGGGATGGGCTTGCAGAAGAAATAGCCCTGCAGCTTCGAGCATCCAATCTCCTGAAGGAAGCGGACCTGCTCATCGGTCTCCACCCCTTCACACACGGTATCCATTCCCAGGGATGTGGCCATCTTCATAAGCTGCGTCAGGATGATCTTCCCGGCTTCCCCCTCATTCAGGCGCTTCATGAAGCTCATATCAAACTTTACAAGGTCAAAGCGGATGCTCTGCAGAGCATCCATGGAGGAATACCCGCTGCCAAAGTCATCCATCCAGACCTTGAAGCCGAGCCCTTGAAAGTGCTGAATCTGTGTCTTCATGAAATCAAAGTCCTGGCTGAGGTTACTCTCCGTAATCTCGATGGTGATTTTGTCCCTGGGGATCCTCGCCTCATCGACACGCCGCCTGACCTCCTCCACGATGTTGCAGGCATTGAAGTCTGCTCTGGAGAGATTGATGGAATGAGGGACCACGTAAAGGCCCTCCTTCTCAATCTGCTTCATCTTTTTCAGGACCTCTTCCAGGACATAGAGATCCAGTTTATAGATCTGGCCTGAGTCCTCCAGATAAGGGATAAAGGAAGCAGGTGAGAGCAGACCCTTCTCCGGGTCGTTCCATCTCGCCAGCGCCTCTTCATCGCAGACCCTGAGGTTTACTGCCCGGACAATGGGCTGATACCAGACGGTCAGCCAGTTCTCTGAAATCGCCCGGTCTATGTTGGTGAGAACATACTGCTTCAGGACCGCGTCCTCCCGGCGATCCTGATCATAGTAGCTGTAAGCAGACCTGTAGCTTTTCGGGATAGAATCACAGGTAAACTTCGCCCGGTCACAGGCGGCACTGATCGATACAGCCCCCATGGCCGCGGAGTAGATTCCGATGTGGACAGGAAGATTGTTCCCGCGATTCATCTCCTCACATGC
>CADBUA010000666.1 GCA_902797665.1 uncultured Lachnospiraceae bacterium
GGGAAGCCTTCCGGCTTCTCCACAGGCGGCCGGGAAGCGATTGGCGCTTTTCGTTTTCAGCAGACCGTCCTGATGCCCAGGGAGAGCCGAAACTATATCGTCCTCTCGGGAATCGCCGAGACGGAAGCCGAGATCCAAAAGCTCTCCCAGAGTCTTGACAGCTGCGAAAAAGTGGAAAAAGCCCTGGAGGAAACCAAAGCCTACTGGGCCTCAAAGGTCAATATCCGCTTTTACACAGGTCAGAAGTCCGACCTCCTGCTGCCCTGGATCAGCTTTCAGCCGACCCTCCGCAGGCTCTTTGGCTGCTCCTTCCTGCCCCATCACGACTACGGGCGTGGAGGACGCGGCTGGCGGGATCTCTGGCAGGACTGTCTGTCCCTCCTTTTGATGGACCCCTCCCAGGTCGGCGGCATGATTCGCAAAAACTTCGGCGGGGTTCGAATCGATGGGACCAACGCCACCATCATCGGCCAGGGGGACGGAAATTTCATCGCCGACCGGAACGGGATCGCCAGGGTGTGGATGGACCACGCAGTGTGGCCGCTTCTGACCACCAGGCTTTACATCGATCAGACCGGTGATCTCGACATCCTCCTGGAAGAAGCCCCCTACTTCCGTGATCAGATGATCCTCCGGGGAGATGGACTGGACAGCGCTTTTGACCCGGAGGCTGGCACCTGGCTGAGAGTCTATAGCGGCGCGCTTTACCAGGGCTCCATCCTCGAGCACCTTCTGGTGGAAAACCTCACTGCCTTCTACGATGTCGGAGAGCACGGGATCTGCAGACTTCACGGCGCGGACTGGAATGATGCCCTGGATATGGCCGCAGAGAGAGGGGAGAGCACAGCCTTCACCTTCGCCTACGCCGGCAACCTGACAGATCTCGCCTCCCTGTGCGCCCAACTGGAGCGGAAAGTCCCCTCTGTGTCCCTTCCGGAGGAGCTTTGCCTCCTCCTTGAGGACAGCTCCAGCTATGGATCTCCCGAAAAGAAGAGGCAGCTTCTTCGCGCCTACCTTGAAAAGGTCAGGGGAGATCTCTCCGGAGAGCGAAGAGAATGCCTCCTCTCCACACTCGCCCAGAAGCTCCTTGACATGGCCGCCTCCCTCCGGGAAATGCTCCGGAAGGAGGAGTGGATCCAGGTTGGGGACCTGGGCTGGTACAACAGCTACTACGACAACTCCGGCCGCCGGGTGGAAGGCATCTTCGATGATCAGGTCCGCATGATGTTGACCGGTCAGGTCTTCGCCATCATGTCAGATACCGCATCGGAAGATCAGATTCGGCAGATCACAGAAGCTGCGGATCGCTGCCTTTACCGGGAGGAGATCGGCGGATATCGGCTGAACACCGATTTCCACGAGCTGAAGCTGGATATGGGCAGGATGTTCGGATTTTATTATGGGGAAAAAGAGAACGGGGCTGTCTTCTCCCACATGGCGGTCATGTACGCCAACGCCCTCTACCGGAGAGGCTTCGCAAAAGAGGGTTGGAAAGCCCTGAAGGCCCTTCTCTCCGCCTCCCTGAACTTTGAAAAAAGCCGGATCTATCCCGGCATCCCGGAGTATTTCCGCCCGGACGGCAGAGCTGTCTACCATTACCTGACCGGGGCCGCCAGCTGGTTCCTTCTGACCATGGTCACAGAAGTATTCGGCGTCAGGGGGATTGCCGGAGATCTCTGCATCTGTCCAAAGCTTCTGTCAGAGCAGTTCGACGCGGCAGGCAGGGCGGAGATTACCCTGCCCTTCCGCGGCAAAAGCTTCCACGTCAGCTTTGAGAACCCGGAGCGGAAAGACTGCACAGAAAGCCTCATTCTCTCCGCCTCACTTGATGGGGCCCCGCTGGAGATCCAAGCGCGTGCCTCTGTCCTCCTCCCCAGGGAAATGCTGGATTCCCTGGACGAGAGCCTTCACCAGATCCGCCTGACCCTGGGCTGAGGCGCTGTGCCTTACAATCAACGCGAAAAGGGAAAGCCCGGTGGGATAAAATGCCCCCGGAAGCTGAAAGACCCGTTCAAAAAGAGAGCCGTCCAGTCAGCCAGGCTGACTGGACGGCTCTTTTTTCAGGGCACAGGCTCCTGAACGGCTCCCATTTCCTCCTCCCCCTTTGGACGGTCAGGTGGATCGGTCTGCCTGCGGCCATCAGGATCTGCTTCCTGCAGTTTTTCGGCCGCGGTATACTGGAGGCTCTAAAGATTCAGCTGCGGCAAATCTTAATACCCTCCAGTGTATATGCCCGCTTTTGCCTCTCATCCTGTCCCCTCCAGAAAGGCTTGCCGGGAGCGTTTTCCTCTTCTTTGTCAGATGCCTTTTCCTCATCCCCTTTTCATACGATGCGCACGGCTTGCCTTCTCCTGTTCTTTGCGCCTTCCAAAAGAACCGCATGCTGTTTCAGCGCTTATCCTTGTCGATGAATTCCAGCGCGATGATGCTCAGCAGAGCCGCCGCAAAGGCAATGCCCAGAAGGGCCATCCAGTTGTTGACAATGTTGTCAACACTCCTCTCATAAATGTCTTTCTTCTGAGAAGCCGCGGTCTCCCTGTTGAGGGTATCCCGCACCTTGTCCCGGCCGATCAGGTCGATGAGGTCATCTAGCTTGAAATGCATGGTGACGCTGTCATCCCTGTGTTCCATGACATCTTTGCTCTCCGCGATGGTGTCGATGATCTCGCCGACTGTCATCTCACTGTCATAGATAACCTCATCGCCCTCTTTTTCCAGGAGCCCGACCAGTTCCCCGATCGTCATGGTTTCGGGATAGCCATCGAGTTCTGTCTGAAACTCCATGTCCTTCATTTTGTCGTACTCCGGCGTGCTCTTGATCAGATCAATGGCGGTACTCAAAGTCATCCTGCTGCCAAGAATGCTCTCACGGAGATGCCTGATTCCCTCAATATCCTCCCGCTGGAGTTTCTCCAGGACCTGCCCGACTGAAATGGTCACCGGGATATCCCGCCCGCCAAAGGTCTCAACCGAATTCCAGGTGGCTACCAGAGGCAGGTTGTTGTAGTCTGCCTGGGCATTGATGCATCTGAGCCCGTAGCTGGAAATGGTGAAAAGTGAAAAAGGTTCCGCCCAGGCCGGCAGGACAAAAAAACCACCCCCGGAGAAGACCAGCTGGAAGATCAGAAGGAAGGGCATCACCGTCATCGCCCCGGTCGTCGTGTGGGAGACTGAGGAAATGAAAAGGGAGATCATGTCTGCCGCATAGGAAATCATGAACATTGAAATCCCCAGATCGACAATCATGTACGGGGTCATAAACCCTTCCGCCGGAAACTTGATCTGCATCTGAGCGCACACATACAGGGTCACCCCTGTCTGGGCCAGGCAGAGGGCGGCCTGATAAATCATGTGTGAAAAAATGTAGGAAGTGATGTGCAGGCCGGAGCGATGCTCCCGCTTGATGATCGGGCGCTCCCGCACCACTGACTGAATCGAGTTAAAGCAGCCATTCCAGATCGCCACACAGGTCATCGCGAAGGAACCCGCGATCGTCCCCTCCATCGTGACAAAAAAGTTTCTGCGCACCACAAGAGAAACCAGGCCGGCGATGACCGCGGCCATAGGCAGAACTTTCCAGTCGCTCATGTAAATGAAACTCCTGATCAGCTTGCCAAGATAGATGGGGATCTGCCCCCACCTGCCCCGGTAGTGGAGCTCGCGCTCCTCCGTGATTTGATGTCTTCTGCCTGTCGTATTATCCATGCTGCGCCTCCGCATATTTCAGAATGAATTCATCCGCCCGGCCTTCTCCGCCCTCTTCCTTGCGGTTGATGCACTTCACGATGTTCTCCATGCCTTCTCTGTCAAAGAACGCCTCGGCCTCCTTGATCGGCCCGTAGTAGGCCAGGCGCCCGGTGCGTCTTTGATCTTTTGCCAGCACAATCACGTCGTCAAACAGATCGATCACACGGTCAGGCGTATGGGTGATGACAATGATAACCTTCCCCTGATCCGCGATGTCCCGGAGCTGCTGCATCAGCTCCCGGGCCATGACGCCGTCAAGGCCTGAATCCGGTTCATCCA
>CADBUA010000667.1 GCA_902797665.1 uncultured Lachnospiraceae bacterium
CCAGGATATAGAAGCGTGAAAGCATAGAATAAAAGTAAAGGCCGGGCATATATTGTATGCGGGCGCAGGAGCCTCAGCCCGGCCGAATGCCTTAAGGCGCCTGCGCCTGGCTTCGTAGCTGGAAAGGCGCCTGCGACTGCAGAGCTACAGGAAATCAATGATAGGTTTTCCCTTCCCAGACGATCTCCTTATATCTCACGGGGTCAGTGTCCCCTTCCGTGGAGAAGCAGAGGACCCTGGAGCCGGGTCCCAGGCCGATTTTTTCCCGGACATCCAGAAGCGCATCCTCCAGCATAATCGAGGCGAAGGCACCGAAGCCAGCGGCACCGGACTCGCCGGATACCACATGCGGATCCTCCTTGAAGTTCCCCGCCAGCATGCGCATGCCCCGGCAGGTGATGGAGTCCTCCCCGGAAAGGAAGCCAAAGGCATGGTTCTTGAAGAGATCCCAGCCGAGTTCACAGGGCTCGCCGCAGGAGAGACCTGCCATGATGGAGTCCATTTCTCCGGTGACGATCACCCGGGATCCGTCTCCCTTTTCCGCTCCCCGGAACATGCAGTCTGCCCGGTTCGGCTCCACCACAAGGATCTTCGGCGGATCCTCCGGATAGAGGGCGGAGAAGTACCCGGTCACAGCGCCGGCCATGGCGCCGACGCCGGCCTGGACGAAGATGTGGCTGGGCTTCTCGCCGAACTGTTCTGCGGCCTCGTCTGCCATCACTCCGTAGCCCTGCATAATCCAGGCGGGAATATCTTCGTAACCCTCCCAGGAGGTATCCTGCACGATTACGCCGTGTTCGTACTGGTCTGACAGGGAGGCGGCTTTGCGGACACACTCATCGTAGTTGAGCTCCTCGATGGTCACCTCAGCGCCCAGTGCTTTGATGTTGTCAAAGCGGGCTTTTGTGGTTCCTTTGGGCATCAGAATGATGCAGCGCTGCCCGAGCTCTCTGGCAGTCCAGGCCACCCCACGGCCGTGATTTCCGTCCGTGGCGGAGATAAAGGTGGCGGAGCCAAGTTTCTTTCGGAACTCCTCTGAAATCAGATACTGGTAGGTCACCTTTTCAAAGGGGGTTCTGGTCTCCTGGGCGAGAAATCTGGCCATGGAGTAAGCGCCCCCGAGGACCTTGAAAGAATTGAGGCCAAAGCGCCAGGACTCATCTTTGACAGCGATTCGGGCGACTCCGAGATGCTTTGCCAGCATCTTCAGATCTGCCAGCGGGGTTTCCTGGTACTGGGGGAAGCTCCGGTGAAAAAGGCGTGCTTTTGTAATCTCTTCTTTGGACATCATAGAGAGGTAGGGGTCATCTGTCTTCGGGAGATGATTCTCGATGTATCTGAGATCTGCTTTGTTGTTCATGGGACGTTTCTCCTTTAAGTGTTCACTGCGTTTCAGAATGATAAACAGCAGCTGTCCAGGCGCAGGTTCCTTCAGGCATTCGGCCGGGCTGAGGCTCCTGCGCCCCGCATTCATGTTCACCCGGACCTTTCTTTATGAACTATTTTGCCTCGCTTTGCACTTAAGTGCGCAAAGCGGACTGGACAGCGATCAGGACACTTTTAGCGACCATCGGGCAGATTGCCTGCGCCAGATGACAATCCTTCCGCTTGCGGGCAGCTGCCTTTCCTGAGGAGGGAAAATCTCCGCAGGTGATCTTTTCCGGTCCCTCCTGCGGTCCTCTTTGCCTTCTTCCGTCCATCCAGGACTGTCTCCATTTCATTATACGCGGAATCGAGGGCTCTGTCCGGACATTTGACAGTCCGCTGCCATTTTTCGACAGGGCTCGCGCACGAACAGATATGGAAAGTGCGGAAATACGAAACAGACCTTTATACGGCATCTATTATACACCTTTGCAATGCTGATCAGAGATCATAATGGCGACTAAGGGGGTGCTGCCCGCTTTGAAGGAAGAGCCGTGAGATTGGGACTTTCTCAGCCTCTAAGGCTTCTGAGGCAGGCAGATTATTGCTTGTGCCCATGCGTCAAATGAGATAGAATAATACAAATTCGGCCTGAAGCAGTGCGGCCGCAGTGGTGTCACTGCCTGCAGGTATCTTGAGCAGGACATCCGGAGGAAAAAGGAAGGGTTTCTGTTATGAGATTTGGAAAGAGCATTTGCTTTTGTATGGCTCTGGGGCTGTCTCTTACGGCCGCAGGGACTTTTCATGATATGGAAGCGGCGGAGATCCGCATCATCGGAGAGACGCGGGCAGACAATGAGACGGATGCCCCGGAATCAGAGACTTTGACAGATGCCTCTCTGCCGGAGCACTCCAGTGAGCTGGAGACTGCCGGCAGAGAGGATGACAGAGAGAGTGGCATAGAGAATGGCATAGCGAATGGCATAGAGGGCGAGGGAGGGACGATGCCGGACCCGGCATCGGATTCAGATCCGGCTGTGGATTTTTCCTTTGAGGCGGATCCCCTTGATCCGGTCGAAGAGGGCATTAACGCGGCGGAAGCGGTCGAGGCTGCCCGCACGCTCTACTCCCAGATGAAGCACTACGCGGAAGCGACGGACAATGATGAGTTCTCAGCGCTCTTCGAGCCAGATATCACTGCCGAGGAGATCCAGGCCGAGATGAAGGCGCTGCAGACGAGCCCGGCATCGGAGAAGACGTATCCGAAACATGCGGATATCTGTTATCTGGACCCCACAGATGGGAAGGCGGACTCTCCCTACTACTTCGGTGTGGCGCTGACAGACTACACGGTGAAGGATGACGGTTCGGTGGAGTGGTATTCAACCCTGCTGAAAGTGGCGAACTACTCGGAGGGCTGGAAGATCAGCAGGCTTCCCAAGGGGAACCTTCTGGAGCGCTCATATGCTTCGGAGTACCTGAACGCAGTCCGGGAAGGGCGCAATGCGATGGACCTTTATCCCTATTTTGGCCTCCGCTTCGGAGACAGCGGAGTTTTTGAGGATGCTTTCTACAGCCTGATTCACATGGCCTGGGAGGAAGCGGACGGGAGCATCTCCCTCTCGCTCTGGCTTGCGAACGGAACCGGAGGGACCAAATGGTGCGACTCGATAGAAGTGACCCTGAATGACAGCGGGCTGGGAGAACTCTTCTCGACATCCGTTCCGGTGCAGAGCTCGGTCTCCCCGGGAGAGAGCAAGACCGTGCTTCTGAATGTCCCCGCCAGGGATGTGGAAAAGGACGGCGTCTGGAACAGCCTCACGGTGCAGTCGAACCTCTTCTATCAGTGAGAGCGGAAGGCTGAGAAATACACGCGGGCGAGAAGACCTGCTTAATCCTGTGGCGGAGATGGAAAGGCCAGGAG
>CADBUA010000668.1 GCA_902797665.1 uncultured Lachnospiraceae bacterium
AAAATAATATAATACTGTTAAAAGATTGGAATCCTGACCATCATGAAAAGAGCAAATGAAGTCTTTTCCGGAATCAACCATGTCCCTTCCGCCCATGCCAGTGATCACATCACGGAAGGCTGCATTGTCCTGGAGGGAGGTGCCCTTCTGGGGCTGTACACGGCAGGTGTCCTGGATGGCCTGATGCTGTCTGACCTGAACTTCAGAAGCACGATTGGGGTCTCTGCAGGCGCTATGTTTGGCTTTGGCTATGTCGCGGGTCAGATTGGCCTGGGGGCCAGGTTCAATCTTCAGAACCGCTACAATCCGCAATACATTGGCGTCCCTGCGGCATTGAAAGCCCACAGTCCATTCAATGTCCAGTATGCCTTTGATGACAGTCATCTCGGGACACCCTTTGATGCGGAAAGATTCTACAAAGCTGACCGAAGGTTTATAGCGGTCGCCTGCTGCGTGGATACTGCGGAAACCGTGTATTTCGAGAAGGGCAAATGCAGAGATATCTTCCTGGGGATTCAGGCTTCCGCCACAATCCCGGTTGTCTCGGGCCCTGTCAGGATCAACGGAAAAAGATATCTGGATGGCGGAACGAGTATGAACCTCCCATACGAATGGGCCTTCGAGCAGGGCTATGAGAAGGTGCTTGTGGTGAAGACCCGGGAGCGGTCCTACCGGAAAGCAGCAGCCGGAATGATGAAAGAGAAGCTGTTTCGAACCCTGTATAGAAACGATCCGGCTTTTGCTGAACTTCTGGTCACCCAATCAGACCGTTACAACCGCCAGTGTGAAGTCCTGGACGAGCTGGAGAAGCAGGGACGTGTCTTTGTGATCGCGCCTTCCAGACAGATCTCCTACGATCCCCTGGAGCGGGACGTAGAGAAACTTGGAAGGATTTACTTTCAGGGACTTCGGGATGCGAAGAAGTACAGGGAAGACCTGAAGGCCTATCTTCGCAGGCCGTAGGCAGGAGCGCAGGGAAGACAGCTTTGGACGCCCCGGGAGTTTGGAGCCTGAAGGTTTGAAGATCCGAGGACTGGAAGCCAGATGCGAGGCTTAGGTGCCAGGAGTCTTGAGGGGAGGGTCCGGAAGGCTGTATGGCTGAAAGGCTGAAGATCTGAGGGCTTTCGCCTGGGGGCCCGCAAGCAGGATCCTGGTCTGAACAGAGGAACGCCTTTGACAGCGGGCACAGTGGGTAAAGGGATCAGGGGGACAGGCTGAACACGTACTTGATGGATGAATGAAGAAATGGAGCCGGGTAAGGAAGCGAGGCGTAAGGAAGCAAAGAACGGAGGGCAAGGATGGAGTACCTGGGAAGTCCGCTGAAGATCGGCAGGATGACCGTCAATAACCGTATTGTACTGCCGCCTATGGCGACAGCAGGCTCAAGCGACGATGGGAAGGTGACAGAGCAGCTCATTCGCTACTATCTGGAGAAAGCAGATGGAGGAGCCACCGGCCTGATCATCACGGAACATGCTTTTGTCTCACAGGAAGGCAAGGCCTCAGACAGACAGCTTTCAATTGCGGATGATTCTGCTATTGAGGGATTGAAGGCGCTGACCGAGGCCGTTCATGTGGAAGGAAGCAAAATCGCAGCTCAGATCAATCATGCAGGTGGAAACACCAGGAGAGAGCTTACCGGACTCGATCCCATGGGTCCCAGCATGCAGACCGATTTCCCAAAGATTCAGCCGGAGCGGGAGATGACGGGAGAAGACATCGACAAAGTCGTCTGCGATTTCGCGGAAAGCGCAAAGCGGGCGGTCAGAGCCGGTTTTGACGCGGTAGAAATCCACTCCGCCCATGGGTACCTTTTGAATCAGTTCTATTCCCCATTGTCCAACAAAAGATCTGATGCCTACGGCGGGCCGATTGAAAACCGGGTGAGACTCCACCTTCGGGTGATTCAGGCAGTCCGGGAAGCGGTGGGGGAAATTCCGGTCTTTCTCCGCCTTGGCAGTATTGATACTGTACCTGGAGGAAGTACGATCAAGGATGCCGTGGATGCATCCGTCCTGTTTGAAAAGGCAGGGATCGATCTTCTGGATATTTCGGGCGGGCTGACAGGCTTCATTCGCACGGATGTACAGAGCGCCTATTTTGCTGATGTGACAAGGGAGATCAAAAAACACGTCCGCATTCCAATCCTTCTGACCGGAGGGATCAGCAGTGGAAGAGAAGCGGAGGCGCTTTTGAGAGAAGGAGCTGCGGATCTCATCGGGGTCGGCCGGGCAATGCTGAGGGACTCCAAGTGGTCAGAAAAGGCCTTGGCGGAGAAAGAATGAAAGTTCCAGAGACCATAAGAGCGCATCTTGATTGTTTTGACAGCACTGGCAATTTCTGAGAACAGGAATGAGACAGGAGGGGGTATCCTCCATTGCATTGAGTTGTTCTGGTCAATTTAAATTGCTTATAATCAGTACAAATTTATGTAAAACAAGGAATATATATCAAGGATAAATGCATAAAACACGTATCAAAAAGGGATACATATAACAAAAATGAGTTTTTAGATAATTTATTTTTATGTTCTTTTCAATATAAAAACATTAGATAATAAAATAATAAACAAGAGCAGAAAGACAAGAATAAATACACACAATCAGGAACAAATAAGACATGGAATATATAAGAGTCACAAAAGAAAATCTGGAAAAAGAACATATTTGCTGCGCAATTTCAAGCAATAAGGATGTTCAGGTAGTGTCAAAGAAAGCGTGGCTGAAAGACCGCTTTAACGAAGGACTGGTATTTGTCAAAAGCGTTGAGCGGGGGAAATGCTTTATTGAGTATATCCCGGCTGAGAATGCATGGAACCCGATTCAGGCTGAAGGGTACATGTACATCGACTGCCTGTGGGTCTCTGGATCTTTCAAGGGGCATGGATATTCAAATGATCTGCTTCGTGAATGCGTGACCGACAGCAAGAATAAAGGGAAAAAAGGGCTGTGCATTCTTTCCTCAG
>CADBUA010000669.1 GCA_902797665.1 uncultured Lachnospiraceae bacterium
TGGCGCAAACTGCGCAAAACGGACTGGACAGCTTACTTAAAGAAAGAACTGCTGGCGGAAACAGGATGCACTTCATGGATCTGAATACATAAGATAGAAGTATATAGTATATATGGAAATATATAAAGAGAAAGCGGCGCCATCGTGCCTGCAGAGAAGGGGGAATCTATGCGTTTTCGGCCCTGTATCGATATCCATAACGGAAAGGTCAAGCAGATCGTGGGGGGATCCCTTCGAGATGAGGGGGATTTCGCGGATGAAAATTTTGTCTCGGAACTTGGAGCGTCTGACTATGCCCGGGCCTATCACCGGGACGGTCTTTCCGGCGGGCACATTATTCTGCTGAACGCTCCTTCCTCGCCCTTCTATGAGAAGACGCTGCAGCAGGCCCTGGAGGCACTCAGGGCAGCCCCGGGAGACTTTATGGCGGGGGGCGGCGTCAATCCGGAGAATGCGGCCTTGTTTCTCGATGCCGGGGCATCTCATGTGATCGTGACCTCCTATGTCTTTTCCGGTGGGGTTTTTCATGAGGAGCGGCTCACTGAGATGATTCGGGCAGTGGGAAAGAAACATCTGGTTCTGGACCTTTCCTGCAGGAGAAAGGCGGAGGGGGAGAGGAACGCCTACTTTATCGTGACGGACCGCTGGCAGAACTTTACGGATGTTTCCCTGAGTCTCCCGATTCTCTCGGACCTGTCAGCGGAATGCGATGAGTTTCTGATCCACGCGGTGGATGTCGAGGGAAAGCAGTCGGGCATTGAAAACGATCTGGTCTTCCTTTTGGGATCCTTCTGCGAAAAGACGCGCTTCCCGGTCACCTACGCGGGCGGGGTCGGGTCCTTTGAGGATCTGAAGGCGCTTGAGAGGGGAGGAAGGGGCCTGCTGGATGTGACCATCGGCTCTGCGCTCGACCTTTTCGGCGGATGCATGTCCTACCGGGAACTGCTGGAATTCTTGAGAGACTGAACTGCGTTCAGGAAAGCCATCCGCTCGATCTGAGGAGCATTTTTGCTGACTGTCCAGTCCGCTTTGCGCACGTGTTGTGCAAAGCGTAGAAAACATGACAAAAGCAAAGGCTGGGAATACATGGCATGCGACGACAGGAGCCCGCGCCCGGCATCGTCAAGGTCTGCTTTTTGTGCAACTTTCAGGATATCGGCTTCTGATGCGTCAATATTTGGACAATTTTCCCCGGGATAAGGAAAATCATTGTGTAGCTTTTGGCGCTGTGCTATAATTTCATCTATCAAAGCTCTATATAAGGAGGGATTGTGCATGAGATTTACAATCAGCGGGAAAAACCTTGAAGTGACCGATTCCATGAAGAAGGCGGTTACCGAAAAGCTGGGCAAACTGGAACGCTACTTTACCCCGGAGACGCCGATCAACGTCACGATGAGCGTCGAGAAGGAACGTCAGAAGATTGAGGTGACGATTCCGCTGAAGGGCAATGTCATCCGTTCCGAGCAGGTTTCGAACGACATGTATGTCTCGATTGATCTCGTGGAGGAAGTCATCGAGCGCCAGCTCCGCAGATACAAGCAGAAGCTCATCGACACCCACCGCGACGGCGGCAGCTTCAAGAAGGAATTCATCGAGAAGGAGTCTGAGCCGGCTGAGGAGATCCGGATCGTGCGCACGAAGCGCTTCGACATCAAGCCGATGTATCCGGAGGATGCCTGCGTGCAGATGGAACTCCTGGGGCACTCGTTCTTTGTCTTCCGCAACGCGGAGACAGACGAGACCAACGTCGTCTACAAGAGAAAGGGCGGCACCTACGGCCTGATCGAGCCGGAAGAATAAGCCGGGATCGGGTTTTTGAGGCGCGTTTTTGTGTAATTACATCCGCTCTGGCGGATTCTGGGGCCTTCTGGGAAACCGGAAGGCCCTTTTCATGATTATCCTTCCGCCTCTGCTTCAGCAGTATGGAGAAGAGGAACAGACAGCGACAAAAAGGAAAAAAGAGACAGAAAGAAGCAGAAAGAGACTGAAAGAGATAAAGGAAAAAGATAAGATAGAATGTAAGGAAAAGGAAAAATGATAGGATAAAATTTCATGTGAAGTATTCAGCTGTCTTTTTCTTCTGTTCTGCATTCTCACGCTCAGCGCTAAGGGCGAAATCAGACGGGACCCTGGCAGGCAGTCAAAGAGAAATCCGAAAATGCTGAGGATCACTGCGTCAAATCCCAGGCCGCCAGGGGATTCCGGCAAAGATCAAGGGGACAGCCTGGCGCTTCTTCACAGCTTTCATCCACACTTTCAGCTCCTGGCGATCTCTTTGCTTTTTCTGCTGCTGACGGAATTCTGTTACCGGAAGTCCTTCGGGAGAATGTATATTCGCATGAAAGATGCGCGTTTTCTGTGGAAACGCTCTCTCTTCTGGAAAGTTGCCCGGCCTTGCAGCAGGAGATGAGATGCGCTATCTTCCGTTTGGTCAGGCCGGCAGAGCGTCGGCAGAAGCATGGAGAGAAGATGGATCAATGATGCTCCGCCTTTTCTCTCTCCCCGGCATGCATGTCTGTCTGTGTGGAAAGGCGAGAAAGAATCCATCAGAATGCTTAAGACAATCGATATATAAAATATATTTAAAGTACGCAAAATACATTCATAAAAATGCCAGGCATGCATCCTGGTGTGGGAGATTGGCTCTGGGGTCAGAAGAGGCCAGCTGCCGTATGGGCTGATCCCAGTACGTGGAAGGGTTCATTTTCAGGCGAAGGATTCCTGATGGAAATAGAAACAGAAACCTGAAAATGGAAGCAGTCATCTGGCTGTCTCTGAACTGCTCAGCTGTATTTCCGGCTTAAGCAGCTATATTGTAGAGGCAGGCATCAGGGACTGCCTTCAGCCCTTCGATCACGAACAACTCGTTCAGTTTCTCGAGCAGGACATTGCGGACCGGAAACTCCTGGGACTGATCAGACAGGGAATGAAGGCCGGGCATCTGGAAGGCAGTCTCTGGTACTCGGATCAGACTGGGATCATGCAGGGATGCGTCTGGAGATGCGTCTGGGGATAACTGGGCTCAGAATGGCGGAAGAGAAGGTCCGTGTTTTCGAGCTCGGACGCACTGCGGCAAAGAACATCCAGAGTCAGAGAGATAAGTCAGGGCCGAAGAGGCCTGAAAGCTTTGACTTCCTGGGCTTTCAGTTCTACCTGGGGGAAGAGAAAGGCAGCGGAAGATTCCGTCCCAAAGTCAGGCCTGTGAGCAAACCGGTGAAGGAAGCAGGGCTTATAGATTGATTTGCAAAACATGTATGAACAGATGATTCATAGTCTCAAATGTGTTCTGCTTGTTGATATGATGATTTGTAGATGTAAAAACTCGAAATAAAATGAGTCAGTATTCAGCCTGAAGTATTCAACACATGGTAAGAGGGAGATGTCTGCCTCCCTGCGTGAGGAGAAGTTATGAGATCCATCCTTGCTTACGGTGACAGCAACACCTACGGATATGACCCCGGAAGGCCAGGGGAGATGAGATATCCGAA
>CADBUA010000670.1 GCA_902797665.1 uncultured Lachnospiraceae bacterium
CTTCATTTATATTTATAGCATTAAACCTTTCGCATCTATAACTCCAGTCTGGCCGCTTCGATCGACCCCTTGCCCAATCTTTTCATTCTTGTGTCAGTTCACGTCACATCTGGGCTATATGCCCGATGGGGAGACTTTTACCTGTCCAGTCCGCTTTGACCTTTTGTCACCGAGCGAGGGAATATCGTTCAAAAGCCTGCGTCCGGGCGCACTTTCCATGCGATGACAGGAGCCCGCGCCCGAACTCATAGCTGGAAAGGAGCCTGCGGCTTGACAGATGCGGAGAGTCAAAGAAGCTTCGCCCTCCACTTTCGAGGGAGGTCTTATGCCGGGGATGCTTTACTGGAGTCATAGTCAGATTTACAGGCTTTCAGAGAGAGGAGGAAGAAGGATGCGGAAAAGAAATCTGGCACTCATGCTCGGGGTGCTTCTCTTTGGAGGCTTTGCCCTGACGGCGGGAGCGGAGGAGACGGAAAGCGGAGAGAGCATTCTTTACGAAAACAGCCGTCTCGGATACAGCATTGAGCTCCCAGCCGGGTTTCAGGAGAACTGCTCGATTGTCTCCTACCGGACGGAGGATTGCTTCGTTTTTGACAAGTCGGCAGCATCCGGATACGGCGGCAATCTCATGTATATCGCCGCCGTGGATGTGGAGGATGCGGATGAGATGATCGAGTTTACAGGCAGCGGAAGGATCCTCTTTCAGAATGAGACCTACGCGCTGATCTCGGGCGGTCCTACGGATGTCCAGTTTAACTGGGAGGACGAAGACGAGATGAAGGCATACGAGGAATATGCTTCCCTGTGTCGGGAAGCCCTGGAAAAGGTCAGAATCATCGAAGAGATTGACTACGAGGCCTTAGCGCACTATAACCTGGAAGTTTCCATGGAGAGCCGGACTTTCCACGATGAGATGGACGGAGGCATCTCTCTCGAGAGCAGCATCGACCTGCTTCAGGTGGAGGGCGCTGTCTGGGAGGGGGAGTTTGACGGCCTGAATCAGGACCTTGCGGATCTTCTGGAACGGGAGAGGGAGAGAGGCATCGAGCTTCTCTCTGAGAAGTCAGATCTTTTCAGCGGCGGCAAGGTGTCCATGAAGGTCACAAACGAGGTGAAATTCGCAAATGAAAGGATTCTGTCGATCTTAACCACCTTTTCCTTTGGATCTGAAGCAGATGGAGATGGAATCCTTGAGACAGAGGAGGGGCATACTTTCCGGTCAGATGGAGGAAGGGAGAGGGGCATTCCCCTCAGCCTTCATGACATTTTGAGGAATTATGAACGCTTCTATCAGACCCTGATGACGGAGCTTTCCCAGAGGGAGGCCCTCGGGGAGCTTGTGGATGGCTGGCGCAATCAGGCCGCCGTGATTTCGAGCTACGATGCGGAGCAGGAAGAGATTCCGGAATTTTACGCCGATCAGGACGGCATCCATCTCCTTTTTTGCGGCAGGAGCGCCGAAAAGATCTTTCTCGATACAGAAACTGTCCATGAGGTCTTTCTTCCCTTTGCGCGCTACCTGGATGTTTTTGCCCCCTATATCTTTGACTACGGGGATCCGGAAAAGATTGAGGTCTCTGACGCGGATGGTCTTCTGGATGCCATCGGATCCAACCGCGTGATCATCCTTCAGCCTGGCATCTATGACCTGACCCTGGCCATGGAGAAGCACACATACCCGGAGAGAGACCTTTACGGGTATACGGAACGGGTGCTGGAGCAAAGATGGAAGGAAAGCCACCCCTGTCTCCGATACGCTTACGGATCACTGACAATTCGGGATATTACAGGCATGACGATTGAGGGTGCGGACCCTGCCCAGGAGACCCGGATTGTCGTGGATGATCCCGGGAGCGAGGTCCTGTCGTTTGCTGACTGTGACAAGATCTGCCTCCGAAGCCTTACCCTGGGGCATGAGGTGGAGCCCGGAACCTGCTCCGGCAGCGTTCTGCGCTTCCAAAGCAGCGTAAACATTACCCTGGAGGAGATGGATCTCTATGGCTCCGGAACCTATGGAATTGAAGCGGTGAGCAGCAGCACGGTGACTGTGCGGGATACGGAGATTCATGACTGCACCTATGGCATCCTGAGTCTTGTGGATTCATATGCCTTTGACTTTTCTTCCTGTTCCTTCAAAAACAACAGCAACTACACCCTCCTTTCACTCGATGAGTACTCCATGGTCCTCTTCACAGGCTGCAGCTTTGAGGGAAACGAAGGACCTCTCTTTACCCTCTACGAGGATGAGTATCCCAATATTACCTTTGAGGACTGTGCCTTCGGCCCCGCGGAGAAGGCCTACGTGGAAGAAAACCGTAAATACTGCGAGATCCGCGGAGAGATCCGGGATCTCTCCGCCGCCCCGGATATGGCGGCAGAGGGTTTTCTCTGGAAGGATGGGGAAGAGAAGGTTTTCCATGCCGTTGCGTCTGACCCGACGGATGCGATGTTTGACACAGAGAGCAGCGTGGCAGTCAGAAAGATTGGCGGGAACAGCTATGTGTTCCGGGGAATGCCCTTTGAGGAAGAGATCTGCCTGGAGGGTCTTCTGGCAGAAGAAAATGAGGGCAGGACGCTTCTCTTCCGGGATCCGAACGCCCATAGCGTTGGGACCATCCTCATGGTTTTCTCCTCCGGGGGCGAGGTGGATCATCTGAGGTATGAGTTTGGAGATCATGCCGTTATCTTCAGATAAAGAGGGAGGACAGAGATGGGAAGAAACACCGGAAAAATCATCCGGGGTTACTGGGACTGCCCCTTCTGCGGCAGAAAAGGGATTGACGGGCTTCTCGACAAGTGCCCAGGATGTGGGACCGGGAAGCGGGATGATACCCGCTACTATATGAAGTCTTCCTCTGACCTGGTGTCCGGAGAGGAGCTTGAGGCAGCCGGGATCGGCAAGGATGAGAACGATGGCCTGCACAAGGAGTGGGTCTGCCCCTTCTGCGGCCAGCTCAACAACTGGAAGGATCAGGTCTGCGTCTCCTGCGGCGCTCCGAAAGAAAGCGCGGAGGAGCTGTATGGCGATGCTGCCATCCGGAAGGCTGAACGGGCGGCAAAGGAAGCGCAGGATCTGGGCGGGCAGGCGCTGGAGAGTAAGCACAAGAAAAAGCCCACTTTCCTGCTGATCGCAGCGGCAGTCATGTTGCTGTTGATCCTGATCAATGTTCCCCTGCTCCACGAGACGGAGACTGTGACCGCTTTTGCCTGGGAGCGGGAAGTGACTGTGGAGGCGCTGGAAACCGTGCAGGAATCGGACTGGTCCTTGCCTGAAAGGGCGGATCTCATTCGAAAAGCTTCGGAGATTCACCACTATGACCAGGTCCTGGATCACTATGAGACCCGCTATGAGACCCGATCGAGGCAGGTGCCTGACGGCTATGATACCACAGTGACTTATGAAGACAATGGGAACGGCACCTTCCGGGAGGTGGAGCATAAGACACCCCGCTATCGGACAGAGTACTATGAGGAGGCGGTTCAGATCCCGATCTACAGGGACGAGCCGGTCTACAGGACCCGGTATTATTACTACATTGATAAGTGGATCCCCAAGGAGCATTATCCCACTTCGGGAACAGATCAGGAGCCCTACTGGAGTTCTGCCTACAGGCTCAGGGACAACGAGCGGGATACTCTCCGGGAGGAGGAATACAGCGTGATCCTGACGGGAAAGAAGGAGTCCCGTGTTTCCATGGACTATGGGACCTGGAGTAAAGTTCAGCTCGGGGACCAGTACAGGACAACGAAGAGCATCACCGGGATCGTTTACAAGCGGGAAGCACCGGAGGGAGCGGAGGAAGCTGCCTGAGAGAGCGGGTATTTGCAGGGCAGAAGACCATGCGATCGAAACACGATCAATATGATAAGAACAAGAATCGTAACGGTCCAGGCCGCTTTGGCCGAATGCCTACAGGAATTTGCGACTGGACAGGTGCAGAATTTCAGTATAAAATCTTTAATATATAAATTTTCATTGTAAAAATATTCAGAATAGCAATATTCAATATAATAGTATTTAATATAATAATATTTAATATAAAATATCCAATATAATAACCTTCAATATGAAAGTAAGACCAAGATAAACCGTAACTGTCCAGCTCGCTTTACCTGCTTTGCCTGCTTCACGCTGAGCGTGAGCAGGACGGGCGCACATTTCATCAGGTGACAGAAGCCTGCGCCCGTCTTTTCCCTTCAGCTGCCTCAGGCTGGACAGCTACGATCAGACGCAGGGAGGAGTACCATGTCCGGAAAGTGGAAATCCATGCTTCTGTTCACCTCTCTTCTGCTCCTGCCGTTCTCCGGGAAGGCTGTGGGCGCGGAGGAGCATTCTTATGAACTCATGATCGAAGACTGCACCTGGGACGAGGCCTTTTGGAAGGCGAAGGCTCTGGGCGGCCATCTCGCCACGCTGGAGAGCCGGGAAGAGTTTCAGGAGGTCCTGAACCTTCTCAAAGAGGAGGAGGCGAATACCAGCTATCTGGTCCGTCTGGGCGGCAGGCGGGATCCGGGCGGTAGATACTACTACTGGGTGGACGGGGAAAACCAGCTGACTGGATCTCCCATCAACGATCCTTCCTCCTTCACTGCTCCTCTCTGGATGAATGGGGAGCCCAGTTTTCTGGATGGGGAGATTGAGGAGGATGTCATTGATCTCTTTTATTCCAGGAAGGAAGAGCGCTGGGTCCTGAATGACGTTCCGAATGACATTCTCGCGTATGTCCCTTCTTATGAGTTCCGTCTTGCCTACCTTCTGGAATTTGATTCTGATTCCATCGGGGAGCCTGTTGATGTGGAGACAGCTCTGTCATCTGTGCCCGCGAACTTCTTTTTCAGCAGCGGGGCCGGCGGCTGGGACACGGACCTTACGCTTTACGAAGATGGCTCTTTCTCCGGGGTTTTTCATGACTTTGACCTCGGAAGCGGGGACGGAAAGTACGAGCATGGGGTCTGCTATATCTGTGAGTTTACCGGCAGCTTCGAGGACTTTTGCTATGTCTCGGAGGGAACCTTCTCCATGCGCTTAGGGGAACTGAACTACAGCTACGGAGACGGGGACGAGTGGGATGAGGACGGGACGCACTACATTCCTGCGAATGCCTATGGCATCGCAGGCGGAGACCTTTTCTATATCTTTTATAAGGGCCATCCCCTGAGTACACTGCCCGGGGAGTTCCGGGACTGGGTACGGTATAACAATAACCTGGAGGAAAACGGAAATCTTGGAATTTACGGCCTCTTCAATCTCTCTGAGAAGGCAGGCTTCGCCGGCGTGGAGGAAGACAGGGCAGACGACGATGATGAACCGGTGGACATGTATGAGAAGGCCTGGGAGGACAACGCCAAGGCTCAGCAGAATGCGGTGCCGGGCTGGGAGGAGAGCCTGAAGGATCTTCGGGAAAAGGCCTCCAGAGAGGGGGCACTTTTATCCTGTGCCTACCTGGGATTCGGCTCCTCGGCCGCGGATTTTGTGAAAGACGCTTCCAATTATGCCAACTACTACATGGACTACAGCTTCCTCAGCGCAATGTCATCCAGCGCTGTGGTTGACGCCGGGGGAGGGGAAGTCTATGTGATTGTTCCCACAGATCCGGAAGATACCCTGACTGTCTCAGAGTTCATCATCGATGAGTCAGACGATTACCAGGGGCACGCGGGAGCTGTGCTCTATCAGAGCCCTGTGGGAAGCCCGATTTTTCTCGGCTGCAACCTGAGCGATATCATGCCGAATACCCAGGTGACGGTCACAACCCCCTCCGGAGAGCAGTTCTCCTACACGCCTTTTCGGTCTTTGAGAGACGGCATGCTGAACCTCCCGGAGGAGGGCGGAGTCCTGGATTTCACCCTCCACAGCGCCTATACGGATGATGAACTGGGGGAGATGGCCATGCTGACCTATGAGCGGGACCATGGATACCTCTGCCAGGATTATCAGATCTTTCATGAGTCTGACGGGAGCGTTGCGATCAAACTCTTCGACAGCCTTGAGGACCACACGACAGCTTCCGAGTGGTACTATGTGGATCCTTTCACCACCGAGGGAACAGACATTCTGGGAGATCCGGTGCGGCTTCTGGATGTGTATGACGGCTAGAAAGAGAAAGATAGAGAGAAAGATTGAGAGA
>CADBUA010000671.1 GCA_902797665.1 uncultured Lachnospiraceae bacterium
AGCTGCAGTAAGGCTTTCTTCCGGGAGAAGACCGGATCGAGCGGGTATAAAAGCGATGCGATCACCCCATACGCAGCAAACTGCGTGCAGTATAGAATATAAAATTCAACATATATAATAAATAATACAAAATATAAGGTATAAGGTATAAGGCATAAAATATAAGGCATAAGATATAAGGCATAATGCATAATACATAACGTATAACGCATGTTAATACATATCATACTATGTCATGCGCCATGAACCAAACATGCGGCCGGCGGGCTGCTTTCCTGGGAGGGAAGGCGGCCTGCCGGCTTTTTGTTCACAAAGCCTTTGTGACCAGCCACCCCGGAAGACAGCAGCGTTCCGCTCATCTGCTCAGATCAAAGGAGTGTATGAAATCGCGTTGAAACTCCTGGGTTTCATGAGGGCCGAGAAATCTGCTGCTGGATTTGTTCATATGTGTGCTTGACGATTTTTTGCGGTCCAAGGTACAATGCACTATTAGATAAAGTGTAACTGTCCAGTCCGCTTTGCGCACTTGCTGTGCAAAGCGAGGTCACACAGTTCAAAAGCAAAGGTCGGGCGCACTGAGAAGTGCGGGCGCAGGAGCCTCAGCCCGTCCTCGATCCTTCAGGAGCCTGCGCGTTACAGGCAAAATGCTTCAAAAGACAGATGCATTATAGAAACAAAGGGGTGAAGATGGACTATCAGACATTCGTGGATCAGTTTGCGACGGCATGTTGTGTGATGTCTGTAGAGAAGAGTCCGGATGGAGGATGCGGGCAGATCCATATCCTCTGTGGGAACAGCTCGTACAGAGAGATCATGGGCCCCGCTTTTCATGACGGCATGCCCTATCAGGAGCTGGTACCAAAAGACCTTAAATTTGAGGATTTCTGCTACCGGGCGGCTTTCCTGAAGCAGCGTATGCATGCCTACGTGGAGACGAAAGGCCTGGGGACATGGACAGATCAGATCCATCTTCCAATGAAATCGGACCGGGATGACATTGGCTACGTGCTTTTTCAGTTTGAATACACGAAGAAACTGGACCCAAGCCGTATGGCATTGGTCAGCATTGATACGGCGGCCGCGGTGGTGAAGGCAAGTTTTGCCCTGCTGGGTGCGGATGATTTCTATGAAGGGCTCCTGGAGGTTGTGAGCCAGATCCAGGAGACCACTGATGCGTTGTGCTGCCGCATCCTGTTGCTGGACCATCAGAACAGGAAGGCGATCAGGTTCTGTGAGAAGCTTCGGGAGGACTTTGATCGCTATTATTCTGATCAGCTGCCTTTTCTGGGAGATGGAGAGATCAGCTATGAGATCGCCAGGAGCTGGGAGGACACGATCGGGGTCAGCAATGAAGTGATTGTGAAAAATGAGAGCGAGATGAGCGACCTGGAGAAGAGGAACCCTGCCTGGGTTGCGAACATGAGGTCTTTTGGAATTCGCAGTGTGCTGTTGATCCCGCTCCGCCGGAAAAAGGAGATCATCGGATACCTCTATGTGGTGAACTTCAATACGGAGAATGTGGTGGAGATCAAGGAGATTCTGGAGATGATCTCCTTATTTCTGGCCCCTGAACTGTCGAACCACCTGCTGATGGAGGAACTGGAACGGATTGGAAATATCGATGCCCTGACAGGGCTGAACAACCGGCGTGCCATGAATCGCAGATGGGATGAACTCTCCCGGAGAAAGAAGCAGCTGCCCTGCGGGATTATCGTGGTGGACCTGAACGGTTTAAAAAAGGTCAACGATGAGTGCGGTCACGAATCCGGAGATCTGTTGATCAACAGCCTGGTGCGGATACTGGAAGGTTTCTTTTCCAGGGAAGACATCTTCCGGATTGGCGGTGATGAATTCCTGGTGATCACAGAGAAACTGAGCCGGGAGGACTTTGAGGATAAAGTGGAGCGGCTCAGTGAGGAGTCGGGGAGGGATCCGAATCTTTGCTTTGCATCCGGCTCTTTCTGGCATTCGGGAGAGACCGATCTCCACACCGCGTTCCGCATTGCAGACAGCAGGATGTACGAGGATAAGAAGCAGTACTACCTGGCCCATCCGGATCAGGACAGCAGAAACAGAGGAAACAGATGATCAGGGAACTGGAGAGAAGTCTGGCGGAGCGGAACATAGATGCGAAGCAGGGAAGCAGGCGTGTGATCCCTTTTTGCAATGAAAGCCTGATTATGACTGTGCAGAAAGCAAGTCATAATCAGACCTGCGGGTAGAAAACCGGGAGGAAAACGCGCTCAGAAGCAGAGGATCCTGAGATTGGCCAGAAGATGATATGTCTGAAGAAAGCAGAAGATGGAGCATAAGGATATGGCAGACATAGGACAGAAAACAGGAATCAGACGAGGGTCTATACAGGGAAATACAGGGATCTTTCAGATGCATCAGCGGTATCTCCCCAGATGCGAAAGGCACTGCGCGGATTTTCACGCGCGCGTCCGCAGCCTGACGGGGGGAATCAGAGTATTGTTCTTCCTCCTCCCACTCATGATGCTCTTCTCCGCTGTGCGCGCTGAAGCAATGACGCAGGAAGGAAAGCTGGTCCGTGTTGGCTGGTATGAGTCTGCCTTCCACAAGACAGATCCGTTTGGCCGAAAAAGCGGTTACGGCTATGAATACCAGATGCGGATTGCAAACCTGACAGGCTGGCGATATGAATACGTCGAGGGAAGCTGGTCAGAGCTTTTTGAGATGCTCGTGGAGGGAAAGATCGACCTGCTGAGTGATGTATCCTACACGGAGGAGCGGGCGAAGAAAATCCTCTTCTCAGCGGAGGCCATGGGCTCGGAGGACTATCATGTCTTCATCGCGCCGGACAACAGTGAGATCAGCCCGGATGATTTCTCGACCTTTAACGGCAAGCGGGTCGGTGTGAACAAGAACAGCATCCAGGAGCAGCTGTTTTTGAACTGGGCGGAAGAACATGGCGTCAAGCCGCTTGTGGAGGAGTTCACCGTCAAGACGCCGGAACTTCTGGAGATGCTGGAACGTGGGGAGATTGACGCCCTTGTCACGCTGGATACCTATGGCGTCACCGCGGATGTGGTGTCCGTGTGCAAGGTGGGATCAGCAAACTCCTACTTCGGCATAAGTGAAAAGCGTGAGGACATTAAGAAAGAGCTGGACGCGGCCATGAACCGGATTCTGGAGAATAACCGCAGCTTTAACGAACAGCTCACAGAAAAGTTCAACAAGGCGAGCTCCATCAGCCACTATCTCACATTGGATGAGAAAAACTGGGTCGAGAAGCACCGTGTCATAAAGGTTGGGTATCTGGAGGATTACCTGCCTTTCTGCGACATGGGTGAAGATGCACAGACGGTTACCGGCGCGCTCTCAGACTATCTCGCCTTCGCGGAGACCTGTGAGAAAAACGCCAGACTGAGCTTTGAGCCCTGCCCGTTTGCTTCAACGAAGCAAGGTCTGACTGCCCTGAAGGATGGAGAGATCGACTGCCTGTTTCCGATCAATCTGAGTGCGTATGACGGAGAAAAGCAGGGGCTCTTGATGAGCGATCCCCTTTTCAGCACAGAAATGTTTGCCGTGGCGCGTCCCTCAGATCAGAGAGGCTTCTCCGGTGAAGGCATCATCACAGTTGCCCTTCCCCAGGCAGATCCCAGCTATGAGACCTTCGTGATGGATTCTTTTCCTGCGTGGAGGGTTGTCTACTATAAGGATACCAGTGCCTGCTTTGACGCTGTGGTAAACGGGGACGCGGACTGCCTGCTCATCAGCAGCTACCGTCTCAACAGGACACGGAAGGATCTGCAGAAAAATGGACTGTCCACCTTTACCATCGATGCGGCGATGGACTGCTCTTTTGCTGTAAGGCGGGAGGATCATCTTCTCTACTCGATCCTGAATAAAGTAAACCAGTTGATGCCGGAGCCTTTGATCAATGCTTCCCTCAACAGCTATTCCCACATGGACGATCATGTCACACTCGGGGACTTCCTCAGGGACAATGCCGCGCTTGCGGTAGCCGCTGTGGCGGTCATCTTCTCGGCGATTCTGCTGCTGATTCTCCGAAATATGCGCTCGGAGATGAAGTCGAAGGAGAGCAGTCTGCTGATTTCAGAGGCAGAGCGTGATAAACTGACAAACCTTTACAATCGCAACTTCTTTTTTGCCTACGCAAACCGCTTTTACCGCCAGAACCCAAACTGGCCGATGGATGCCATCGTGATGAACATTGAGCGCTTTCATGCCCTGAACCGGCTCTACGGCTATGGCTTCGGCGATGAGGTGCTGAAGGCGCTCGGCAGGGAGATCGAGGTCTTTCTGACTGAGACAGAAGGGTACGGGGCGAGGCTTGACGGGGACTACTTCAACATCTACTGTTCGCATCAGGAAGATTACGGCGCACTGCTTGAAAGGTTCCAGAAAAAACTCTCGGAGCTTTCCCGCAATTCGGATATCCGCCTCCGGATGGGCGTCATGCCCTGGCAGCCGTCTCTTGAACCGGAGCCGATGTTCGACTTCGCCAGAACCGCCTGTGTTATGGTGCGCGGGAACTACAGGACCACACTGAAGGTTTATAATGAGGAACTGAGCCGGCAGGATCACTTGAATCAGCGTCTGAGGGCGGATTTTGCCAGAGGCCTGGCCGAGCACGAGTTTGAGATCTTTTACCAGCCAAAGTTCAATATCCAGATGCAAGAGCCAACGATCTGCAGCGCAGAAGCCCTGGTCAGGTGGCATCACCATGAACTGGGAGATATCATGCCGGGGACCTTCATCCCCCTGTTTGAGAGAAGCGGGCAGATCTCCGAGCTGGACCAATACGTCTGGTCGGAAGCGGCCAGGCAGGTCGCGGACTGGCGGGACCGCACAGGGATCATTCTTCCCGTTTCCGTGAATCTCTCCAGAATCGATTTGGTAGACCCGGACCTCCCGGAGATTCTGGACCGCCTGGTCAAGGAGAACGGCCTTGACAGGAAAATGATCGATCTGGAGATCACGGAATCCGCTTACACGGAGAGCGCGGATTCGGTGATCCGGGCGGTGAGCTCCCTCCGGGAAAAGGGTTATTCGATTGAGATGGATGACTTTGGCTCGGGCTACTCCTCCCTGAACATGCTTTCCTCCATGCCGGTCGATGTGCTGAAGATGGACATGAGGTTTGTACAGAACATCGAGAGCAGTGAGAAGGACTATCGTCTGGTAACCCTGATCCTCGATATCGCCAGAAATATGAACCTGTGTGTGGTCGCGGAGGGGGTGGAGACCAGCGGGCAGTTCAAACTGCTCCGGGATGCCGGCTGCGACATGATCCAGGGCTACTTTTTCAGCCGGCCGCTTTCGGCGGAGGATTTTGAACGCAGGATGATCAAAGGCAGGGAGGAGGATCCTGCGGCAGCCCGAAAGGACTTAAGGGAAGTCCAGCTGGAAGAAGGGGAGCCTGAAAAAACAGAAAAGGAAAGATAAAAGAATCGTAACTGTCCAGTCCGCTTTGGCCGCCTGCCGCCGAGCCTGTGATACCCGCGAGCGTGAGAATCTGCGACAGAATTGGGGAAAGCGGGCATCTACCGGTGAAACACCTGGCAGATTCGAATGGTTCCCGGTATAACAGAGCAGAAACAAAGGCCAGGCGCAGCTTTCATGCGGG
>CADBUA010000672.1 GCA_902797665.1 uncultured Lachnospiraceae bacterium
GTCCGGACTGTCTGCTGACATATCCTTACCCTTTTTACTGTTTTAAAGGTCAGTTCCTTAAAATTTAACTCTTAAGAAATCTTCAAGCTTGTTTCACTGTTCAGTTTTCAATGTGCGTGTTTCTTTCCTGTTTCCTGCCACCTTTTCAAGCGGGTTTTTAATCTAACATTTGGAGTCTTCTGTGTCAACTCCTTTTTTGAACTTTTCTATCCGCTTTCCTCTTCAGCCTTCGTGCGCCAGGGGTGCCCTGACGGATCTCCTTACTTATCTCTCCAGATGATCCTGCCCTTATCCAGATCATAAGGGGACAGCTCGATGGTCACACGGTCACCGGGAAGGATCCGGATAAAATTCATGCGCAGTTTGCCACTGATATGGGCCAGCACTACATGCTTATTCTGCAGCTCAACCTTAAACATAGCGTTGGGGAGCTTCTCCAGTACGACACCTTCCACTTCAATCGCATCTGATTTTGACATACTTTTTCCTCTCTATATTATTTATTTGGTTTTATTACGACATATTTTATTTTGTTTAGCCTATTTTAGTTTGTCCCAATCTATTATTGTTTATTCAGCCAGTTCAGCTAAAATATGTACTTCTGGCTTTTAGCTCAATTGACATTTTCGCTCAGCAAAGTGCCTGCACATTCTCGAAGTCTCAGTCTTCCGGGCAGTTCTCTTCCATCAGAACGCGTCCTGCCATTCTGACCAGGTGAACCAGATCCCCATCCGAGCGGATCGGGCTTTGAAGGAGCTTTTTGATTTCATCCCTCTCTGAAAGGTCATTCAGAACACGGATATGCTTCTGCTTTTTTCTCTTTGGCCTTCTCAAAGGTCTCTTCCGCCCATCGGCAAGAGAAACCATTTCCGCATCTTCCTGAAGAATCACGTAAATGGATCCCTTGTCATGGCCTGCCAGGGACTCTGCCAGCTTCAGGCTTCTTTCTCTTTGCATCTCTTTCAGGGCTCCCTTGTCAGAGACAGAATCTCCGGCTCGCCCTCCGTGATCAGGATTGTGTTCTCATAGTGGGCCGCAGGTGACCGGTCTATTGTAACAGCCGTCCACCCATCCTCGAGGATCTCAATCTCCCAGTCGCCCATGGAGATCATGGGTTCGATGGCCAGTGTCATGCCAGGTACCAGGCGGATTCCCCTTTTTTTCTGTCGAAAATTCGGAACCTCTGGATCCTCGTGCATCTCGGTACCAATCCCGTGTCCCACCATCTGCTGGATGATCCCGTAGCCAAAGGGCTCGACATAATCCGCAATCGCGTTGGAGATCTCATGCAGGTGATGCCCTGCCTTCGCGTATTTGATGCCCTCAAAAAAGCTTTGCCGGGTTACATCCATAAGCTTTTGCTTCTCCGGGGAAATTTTACCCACAGCGTAGGTCCTGGCCGCATCAGAATGATAGCCTTTATAGATTAACCCGCAGTCAAGAGAAATGATATCCCCTTCCTTCAGGATTTCCTTCTTGCTGGGAATGCCGTGTACCACCACCTCATTGATGGAGGTACAGACTGCAGCCGGATATCCCGCGTAGTTCAGAAAATTCGGAATTCCATCCATCTCAGCGATGAGACGGCGTGCCCGCTTGTCAATCTCAAAGGTGCTGACGCCGGGCCGGATCAGCTCGGCCATCCCGTCGAAAACCTTTTCCAGACGGTGATTGGCCTCCCGCATTAGTTCAATTTCCCTTTTTGTCTTAACTGAAACAGCCATCTCTCCCCCTCCCGGAATGATCCACTTTCTCTGATTCAGAAATTCCAGAAGATCTATCCGGTATATACACCCGGGCTCATATTTCAGAGGCCATTTGCCTCATGGAGCCTTCCGGATGACCGCCTGCCCCCAAAGCTGCAGCAGAAAGCAGCCAGACCAGCAAGTACGCCGAGACACACTCACATGTATAGAGAGGCAAGCGGATATATGAAAATATAGAAATAAGCCATAAGGCTCCTGTTTTCTGTTCTCTGTTCTCTTCAGCGGTCCATGCCAAGTTTCTGACAGATCTTCATGAACACCATATCCATGTGCTCTGTTCCATCCACGCTAAAGAGGCATCCCGCCTTCTGATAGTAATCAATGAGAGGCTGCGTCTGGTTATGATAGACCTCAAGCCTCTTCTGAACCGTTTCAGGCTTATCATCCTCTCGGAGTACAAGCCTCGCGCCGCAGGCATCACAGATTTCCTCGCGGCTCGGCGGGTTGAACTTCACATGATAGGTCGCACCGCAGTCAGGGCATGCTCGCCTGCCGCTCATACGATCCACGATCACCTGGTCCGGAACCTCGACATCAATCGCATAGTCGATGGCTGTCCCCGACTTTTTCAAAGCCTCTGTCAGCGCCTCAGCCTGGGGAATGGTCCGCGGAAAACCGTCCAGGATATACCCGTTTTTGCAGTCGTCCTGGGCAAGGCGGTCTACGACGAGATCACAGGTCACCTGGTCCGGGACCAACAGCCCCTGATCCATATAAGACTTCGCCTTCTTCCCAAGCTCTGTATTATTCTTGATATTCGCACGAAAAATATCTCCGGTGGAGATCTGTGGAATTCCGTATTCTTCCGAGATCAGTTTCGCCTGTGTTCCCTTACCGGCACCAGGTGCGCCGAGCATTATGATCTTCATACACTTTCCTCCTTGATAAGAGCCGTGTTATACCCCAAGCTTCAGAATCTGCGGAAAAACCGCACCAGCGGGAAATTTACCGCCCATGCACAGGGCATATCCGCAAGTTCCCCCGGTATAAAGCAAAAATGGTATGTCCCAGCGCCGGCCTTTTCCAGCCTGCGCATCGGAATGGAAACCGGTCAAATGCTGGCAGCTCAGCTGCCCGTTTCAGAATACCACAATTCCCTCTTTTCGGGTATAAAAAAACGAAAAGTGTGCCTCCCATCCACAGGTGAACCGGAAGCACACCATACTGAAAGCGGAAGGGCCTCTGAAGCAGTTTCCCCCTGCCCTTCCAAAGACACTCCCGCAAAATGTTAACTCTTTCTCTTTTACTCGCTCAGGAAGCCTCTGTAGTTCCTGACAAGCATCTGAGACTCAATCTTCTGCACGGTCTCCAGGACAACACCCACGATAATGATCAGGCTGGTGCCTCCGAAGGACACATCCGCATGGAACACGCCGTTGAAGAAAATCGGAATGATCACAACAATCATCAGGCCAACTGCTCCGATGAAGATGATTGATTTCAGAACCTTCTCCAGATAGTCCGAGGTCGGTTTGCCCGTCCGGACGCCCGGAATAGATCCACCCTGCTTCTTCAGGTTGTCCGCTACCTCGATCGGATTGAAGGTGATAGAGGTATAGAAATAAGCAAAGAAGATGTTGAGTACAATATACAACACAAGACCTACCATATAGTAGGGACGTGAGAAGTTGAACCAGTTATTCTGATTCAGCATCCCAAGGATTACAGCACCCGCTCCTGAAGCAGACTTCCCAGTGATACTCAGAATGATCGAAGGAATAGACATCAGGGAGGAGGCAAAGATGACCGGAATGACACCTGCCGTATTGACCTTCAGCGGAATGCTCGAGCTCTGACCGGATACCATCCGACGTCCCTGCACCTTTTTGGCGTACTGGACCGGGATCCTGCGGACCGAGTCGGTCAGAAGAATGGTAAGCACGATTGTCAACAGGATGACAGCAGCGATGATCACTATCGCCATCGCGCCCTTTGCCAGGGACTTGCCAGCCACAAACTGGGAACCCAGGGTACCCAGATCCTGCGGGATTCTCGAGAGAATATTGATCAAAAGGACAATGGAGATTCCATTGCCAATCCCATTCTCTGTGATGCGCTCACCCACCCACATGACGAAAGACGCCCCTGCTGTAAGCGCAGCGACTACACTCAGGACCGACAGGAAATTGAAGTTCCGGATCAGTCCGCTTCGACCAAAACCGATGGCCATCGCAACACTCTCAAACAGGGAGAGACCCACGGTCAGATACCGTGTGATCGTCGAAATCTTCTTCCTGCCATCTTCGCCGTCACGGTGCATCTCTTCGAGCGCGGGAATCGCGATCGAAAGTAGTTCCATAATAATGGATGCAGTGATGTACGGCGTGATGTTCAGTGCGAAGACCGACATACGCTCAAAGGACCCACCCGTAAAAGCACTGAAAAAACTGAAAGCACCGTTATTCTGCTGGCTGAACCAATTCGTGAAATACGAACGGTCAACGCCCGGGACGGGCAGCTGGGATCCGAAGCGGACCAGGATCAGCATCATAAACGTATAGAATAGCTTTTGTCTGATGTCCTTTATCCGAAACATGTCGCGTAAAGTTTTTAACATCAGATCACCTCAGCTTTTCCACCTAACTCTTCAATTCTGGCTTTCGCAGATGCGCTGTAAGCATTGACACAAATGTTGAGCTTCTTATTCAGTTCGCCATTGCCGAGAACCTTGACACCGTCCTTCTTCTCGCGGATGACACCCTTCGCGATCAGCTCTTCGATCGTGACAGTGGCACCATCTTCAAACTTCTCTTCAAGATCGGAAAGATTGATCGTCTCAATCTCAGCTTTCCCGATGTGCTTGAAGCCGCGCTTGGGAAGTCTGCGGTACAGGGGCATCTGGCCACCCTCGAAACCGATACGCGGAGCTCCAGACCTGGCCTTCTGACCCTTATGGCCCTTGCCCGCGGTCTTGCCGTTGCCCGAACCATGGCCGCGGCCTCTTCTGAAATTATTGCTATGGACCGACCCCTCGGCCGGGCTCAGATTAAACAATTCCATAACAGTTCCTCCTGTCTCCTTAATTCTCGCCGTTGACCTCTTCCACCTTCACCAGATGAGAAACATGGAAAATCATCCCTCTGACGGCAGCGTTGTCGGGCATTTCGACAGTCTTATGCATCTTGGTCAGGCCGAGCGCCTCGACAGTCTTGCGCTGTTTCGGAATCGCGGCGATCGGGGATTTGACCAGCGTAATCTTTAACTTTTCAGCCATTTTCTCTCTCCTCTCAGATCATGGCCTCAGGCCATGACCTCCTCCACCGACTTGCCGCGCAGACGCGCGACTTCCTCCGGGCTCTTCAAAGCCTTCAGCGCTTCCATCGTAGCCAGAACAACGTTCTGCTTATTGTTGGAGCCGAGGGACTTGGTACGGATGTTCCGAACCCCTGCCATCTCGAGGACCATACGAGCCGGGCCGCCCGCAATGATACCGGTACCTTCCGGAGCTCTCTTCAAAAGAACGTTGGCTCCGCCGTACTTGCCGACGTAGTCATGCGGGACCGAGTTGACGCTGTCGAGCGCAACAGCAATCAGGTGCTTGCTGGCATCTTCTCTGCCCTTCCGGATCGCTTCCGGAATTTCAGTCGCCTTGCCCAGACCTGCGCCGACATGACCGTTTCCATCTCCTACAACCACGAGAGCTGTGAAGCGCATGTTGCGGCCGCCCTTGACAACCTTGGTGACGCGCTTGATGGCGACAACTTTATCATTCAACTCAAACTGGTTTGGATCAATGATCTCATGCCTCATAAAAACCTTATCCTCCTCCTTAGAATTCCAGCCCGGCTTCCCGCGCTGCATCCGCCAGGGCCTTGACCTTGCCATGATAGATGTAGCCTGCGCGGTCGAAGACCACCGTCTTAATCCCAGCCTCGAGGGCTCTCTTGGCGATCATCGTTCCGACTGCCTTCGCAGCTTCGACATCGTTCGTCTTTTCCAGATCCGCCGCGACATCCTTCTGAAGAGTATTGGCACTTACAAGAGTCCTGCCTTCCTCATCGTTGATGATCTGAGCATACATGTTGTTGTTGCTCCGGTAGACGGCAAGACGCGGTCTTGAGGCGGTGCCCTGAAGCTGATGGCGGATTCTTCTGTGCTTATTCTCACGGATTTTGGCTCTTGATTCCTTACTGACCATAATCTGCTCCTTCCTCCTATCTCAATTATTTCTTCCCGGTCTTACCGACTTTGCGTCTGATCACTTCATCGTCGTACTTGATACCCTTGCCCTTATACGGCTCAGGCTTTCTCTTCTCCCTGATCTCCGCGGCGTACTGGCCGACCATCTGCTTGTCGATGCCGGATACAATGATCTTGTTGGCGTCGACCTTGGTCTCAATCCCCTCGGGATCTTCCATCTCCACCGGGTGCGAATACCCGAGGTTCAGCACAAGCTTTTTGCCGGTCTTCTGCGCTCTGTAGCCAACACCGTTGATCTCCAGGGTCTTGGTGAAGCCATCGGAGACACCGACTACCATGTTGTGGATGAGGGCACGAGTAAGCCCGTGCAGGGACTTCTCCCTCTTCAGGTCATTGGGGCGCTCCACGACGACCTCATTGAGCCTGACGGGACCATTCTCGGTCTCGCGCTCAACCTCCTGCGTCCTGATGGTGAGCTCCGGGACAAACTGTCTCTTGAGTGTTCCCTTCGGCCCCTTGACGGTGACCACATTTCCATCCTCTATGCTGACCGTGACTCCATTCGGAATGACCACGGGCATCCTGCCGATACGTGACATTGTACTCCTCCTTACTTAGATTGTCGGAAGGCTGGCGCCTTCAGGCTTTGATCCTTGTGATAGATGAGGCTCCTGCCTTCTGTTTTCAGTAATCCCTTACCAGACGTATGCGAGAACCTCGCCTCCGACATGAAGCTTTCTGGCCTGCTTGTCGGTGATCACGCCCTGGTTCGTGGAGACGATGGCGACACCGAGACCGCCGAGAACCTTCGGCATATCTTCGGAGCCTACATAAACCCGGAGACCCGGCTTGGAGATGCGCTTGATCCCGGAGATAATCTTCTCGTTCTTGTCCTTGCCATACTTCAGGGTGATGTGGATGTTCTTCTTGACCCCTTCACCCTCAAGCTCATACTTTGCGATATAGCCCTCGTCCACCAGAATATTAGCGATCGCGATCTTCATCTTTGAAGACGGCACGTCGACCGTGTCATGCTTCGCGGTGTTCGCGTTGCGGATTCTTGTGAGCATATCCGCGATCGGATCGTTCATTGCCATGTTAGTTTCCTCCTCTGTACCCCTGAAGAGATTCTCTGCCTCTCCGGGACCTCTTAGACTTGACCTGACACTTGAAAGGCTTTACCAGCTGGCCTTCCGGACTCCCGGGATCTCCCCCTTATAGGCGAGTTCACGGAAGCAGATCCTGCAGATGCCGTACTTCTTCAGAACAGAATGCGGGCGGCCGCAGATGCGGCAGCGGGTATATGCCCTGGTCGAGAACTTCGGCTTGCGCTGCTGCTTGATTTTCATGGATGTCTTTGCCATTGATCTAATTTCCTCCTCTATCGGGCTTTCGGCAGATCGGCCGAAGAGCCGGGAGGCGGTTCCGCCTCCTCGATTTCTCAGGTCCATAGGGCGTCTCTTCCGGGTCTGTAAACCCTGTCGCCTCTCTCAGACCGGATCGAATTATTACTTTGCGAAAGGCATGTTGAAGAGGCGGAGAAGCTCCCGCGCTTCTTCATCGGTCTTGGCGGTGGTCACAAACACGATGTCCATGCCGCGGACCTTGTCGACCTTGTCGTACTCGATCTCCGGGAAGATCAGCTGCTCTTTGATGCCGAGCGCGTAGTTTCCTCTCCCGTCAAAGGCATTCGGATTTACACCGCGGAAGTCGCGGACACGCGGGAGCGCCAGGTTGACCAGGCGATCCACAAACTCGTACATCTTGTCGCCGCGCAGGGTGACCTTGCACCCGATCGGCATCCCCTCACGGATCTTGAAATTCGCAATGGAGTTTTTCGCGATGGTCTGGATCGGCTTCTGGCCGGTGACCGTCGCAAGGTCGTTCATGGCGGACTCCAGGAGTTTGGCGTTCTCCTTGGCTTCGCCAACACCCATGTTCACAACAACCTTATCGAGCTTCGGAACCTGCATGATATTCTTGTAACCAAACTTCTTGGTCAGCGCAGGAACAATCTCGTTCTTATACTGCTCTTTTAATCTGCTGCTCATGCTAACTCCTCTCCTGGATTATTCGATGACGGCGCCGGTCTTCTTTGCCACGCGGACCTTCTTGCCGTCGTCACCGATCTTGAAGCCAATCCGGGTCGCCTCACCGTTCGACAGGTACATGACGTTGGAGATATCCAGAAATGCTTCCTTCTCTACCATGCCACCGTTCGGGTTGGCCTGATTCGCCTTCTGATGCTTCGTCACCATGTTGCAGCTTTCCACGAGGACCTTACCGTCCTTGACAGCCAGGACCTTCCCCTCTTTGCCCTTATCCTTGCCGGCGATGATTCTGACCATGTCATTCTTTTTAATCTTTTTCATAGCCGAACTCCTCCTTATAACACTTCCGGAGCCAGGGAGATAATCTTCATGAACTTCTTGTCACGAAGCTCTCTCGCCACCGGCCCGAAGATACGGGTCCCTGTCGGAGTGAGGTCATCCTTGATGATGACTCCGGCATTCTCATCGAAACGGATGTAGGAACCGTCCTTTCTGCGAACACCCTTCACGGTCCTGACGACAACAGCTTTCACCACATCGCCCTTTTTGACAACGCCGCCTGGTGTTGCGTCCTTAACAGAGCAGATGACGATGTCGCCGATTCCTGCGTATCTCCTGGTGGAGCCACCCATGACACGGATGACAAGAAGTTCCTTGGCACCGGTGTTATCAGCAACTCTCAGTCTGGTTTCCTGCTGTACCATTCCACGTCCCTCCTCTCGTTATTTCGCTTTCTCGACGATCTTGACGAGTCTCCACCTCTTATCCTTGGACAGAGGTCTCGTCTCCATGACGCGGACGGTATCACCGATCTTGGCTTCGTTGTTCTCATCATGAGCCTTCAGTTTATAGGTTCTCTTCACGATCTTCTTGTAAAGCGGATGCTTCACATGGTCCTCAACCGCAACGACAATGGTTTTGTCCATCTTGTCGGACACCACATGACCGGTACGGGTTTTTCTCAGATTTCTATCTTCCACGGATTACTCCTTTCCAGTCTTACTGTGCACTTGAGGCCAGCACTGTCTGGATCCTCGCGATGTTCCGGCGGACTTCCTTGATCCTGCTGGTATTGTCCAGCTGATTCATAGCGTACTGCAGCCTCAGGTTGAAGAGTTCCTTCTTCGCAGCTGTGAGCTCCTCGTTCAGCTCAGAGACCGTCTTTCCCTTCAGATCCTCAACAAATTTCTTACTCTTCACTGTTATCACCGCCTTCATGTTCTTCGCGAGCAATGATCTTGCACTTGCAGGGCAACTTATGCATGGCAAGACGCAATGCCTCCTTGGCCACTTCTTCGGGCACGCCGGCCATCTCGAAAAGAACACGGCCAGGCTTCACGACAGCAACCCAGTACTCAGGAGTTCCCTTACCAGAACCCATACGGGTCTCAGCCGGCTTGGCAGTGACCGGCTTATCCGGGAAGATTTTAATCCAGACTTTTCCGCCACGCTTGACGTAACGGGTCATAGCGATACGTGCTGCCTCGATCTGAGTGGACTTGATCCAGCACGGTTCGGTAGCGATAAGCCCCCACTCACCATATGTGACTGTGGTGCCTCTGTTGGCCTTGCCAGCCATGGAGCCGCGGAACTGCTTGCGACGTTTTACTCTCTTCGGCATTAACATTATTTATCGCTCCCTTCTTTCCTGGCAGGAAGAACCTCACCCTTGTAGATCCAGACTTTGACGCCCAGCTTTCCATAGGTGGTATTAGCCTCAGCGAACCCATAGTCGATGTCTGCGCGCAGTGTCTGCAGCGGAATCGTCCCATCAGAGTAGAACTCTCTGCGTGCAATGTCCGCGCCGCCCAGGCGGCCGCCGACCGACGCCTTGATTCCCTTCGCGCCGAACTTCATGGTCCTGCCCATCGCGCCCTTCATGGCACGGCGGAAGGAGATACGGTTCTCAAGATCCTTCGCGATGTTCTCGGCGACCAGCTGGGCGTCGAGATCCGGGCGCTTGATCTCCTTGATGTCAACAATGACCTTCTTTTTGGTGAGCTTCTGAAGCTCGTTCTTCGTATTCTCGATTTCAGCGCCCTGCTTGCCGATCACGATACCCGGCTTTGCCGTATAGACAGTAACCTTCACACGGTCAGCGGCGCGCTCGATTTCCACCTTCGAGATCCCGGAGGCGTACAGCTTCTTCTTCAGGAACTTCCTGATCTCGTAGTCCTCATTCAGGTTGTCCGCGAAATCGCGTTCCGCGTACCAGTTGGACTCCCATCCACGGATGACGCCGACTCTCAGCCCATTCGGGTTTACTTTCTGTCCCATGATAATCCTCCTTATCTCTCATCCAGCACGATGGTGATATGGCTCAGGCGCTTCTCGATCCGGTAAGCCCTGCCCTGTGCGCGCGGGCGAATCCTCTTCATGATCGGTCCCCGGTTGGCATAGCACTCAGCCACGTAGAGGTTCTCACGGTTCTTCCCCTGATTATTCTCTGCATTCGCGATCGCGGACTTCAGCAGCTTCGCGATCACCTCGGAGGCGTAGCGCGGATTGTATTCCACGATGGCCAGTGCCGTGACGGCATCCTTGCCTCTGATCTGATCCAGAACGAAGCAGGCCTTCTGCACTGGGACCCTCGCGAATGACAGCTTTGCGGAAGGTCTCGTGTCCTTCTGCGCGTTTCTCTCTCTCTTTATCTGAGATCTATGTCCTTTAGCCATAGATGTCCTCCTTCCATGAACTCACACTGCCCACTGAGAATCCGGAAATCTCCGGAATTCCGGCCCGATTGGCAGTGCGCAGCGCCCTCCCCGGGCGAACTTGTGCCGGGCCCTCCATCTATTGGGAATTACTTCCCGCTCTTCCCCTCAGCCGCTCTGTGGCCTCTGTAGGTTCTCGTCGCTACAAACTCGCCGAGCTTATGTCCGACCATGTCCTCGGTGATGTACACCGGAACGTGTCTCCGTCCGTCATGAACTGCGATCGTCAGACCGACCATGGACGGGAAAATCGTGCTGCGGCGGGACCAGGTTTTGATCACCGACTTTGTGCCGGATGCATTCATCGCCTCAACCTTCTTCAGAAGGCTTTCATCCGCAAACGGTCCCTTTTTCAATGAACGAGCCATACCTTATCCTCCTCATTTATGTCGGGAAGAGGCCTTCTCCGGCCTCATCCCACCCGGCAATCACGACTTGCCGTTTCTCCTTCTCACGATCAGCTTGTTGGAAGCCTTATGATGCTTCCTGGTCTTCAGACCAAGAGCCGGCTTGCCCCACGGAGTGCTCGGACCCGGACGACCGATCGGAGCCCTGCCTTCGCCGCCGCCGTGCGGATGGTCGTTCGGGTTCATGACTGAACCGCGGACCGTCGGGCGGATGCCCATGTGGCGGATTCTTCCTGCTTTGCCGTAGTTGACAAGATTGTGGTCGCCGTTGCCGACGACTCCAATGGTGGCTCTGCAGTCGATGGAGACCATTCTCATCTCACCGGAAGGAAGACGCAGTGTTGCGTACTTGCCCTCCTTCGCCATCAGCTGCGCTGCGTTCCCTGCGGAACGGACCAGCTGACCGCCGTGCCTCGGATAAAGCTCGATGTTGTGGACCATGGTACCAACCGGGATCAGACTCAGCGGCAGGCAGTTGCCAGGGTGAACCTCAGCCTTGGGACCGTTCATGATGGTCTGGCCGATCTTGAGTCCTTCCGGAGCCAGGATATAAGTCTTCTCACCGTCCGCGTAGCAGACCAGCGCGATGTTCGCGGTGCGGTTCGGATCGTATTCAATGGCCTGGACCTTTGCCGGAATGTCATCCTTGTACCGCTTGAAATCGATGACTCTGTACTTTCTGCGGTTTCCGCCGCCGTGATGGCGAACAGTGATCTTGCCCTGATTATTGCGCCCTGCATTCTTCTTCAGGGACGAAACAAGGCTTCTCTCAGGAGACTGCTTGGTGATCTCCTTCTTGTCCGATCCAGTCATGTTTCTTCTGGACGGGGTATATGGCTTGTAAGTCTTGATTCCCATGACTTATTTTCTCCTTCCTCAATGCGGTTTCCCGCACCTGATTTATCGTGTCAGGAACACATACAACTGTCAGTCGATCGGGAATCCCTTGGTCTCTCGATCTCCTGACATCCATGATTTTACAGGCTTGCGAGCAACGGAATTTCTTTGCTGTCCGCGGTAAGCTTCACAATAGCCTTCTTGGTCTTGGCCGTCTTGCCGAAGCGCTGAGCCATAGACCGACGCTTTGACTTGCCGGGGATGTTCATCGTGTTGACGCGTTCAACGGTGACACTGTCGAACATCTTCTCAACGGCTTCTTTGATCTGGGTCTTGTTGGCATCCGGATGCACCAGGAAGGTGTACTCCTTCTTTTCATTTCTCTCAATGCTCTCCTCGGTCATGACCGGTTTCAGGATCACATCGTAATACTTGAGATCTGCCATTATGCATACACCTCCTCGATCGTTTTCACCGCGTCCCTGGTAAGGACGACAGTGCCGTACTTCAGGATGTCATATACGTTGATGGTATTCGTGAGCGCGGTCTTCACACCCTCGAGGTTCCTCGCGGAAAGGATGACATTCTGATCATTATCGTTCAGGACAATCAGAGCTCCGTTCAGCTTGAAGCTGTCGAGAACCTTCTTCATCGCTTTCGTCTTGATCTCGTCAAAAGAGAGGCTGTCCAGAACGATCAGCTTATTCTCCTGAACTCTGGAGGTCAGAGCCGAGCGGAGCGCTGCTCTCTTCTCCTTCTTGTTCATCTTGAAGCTGTAATCACGTGGCACCGGTGCAAAAACAATCCCGCCGCCCGTGAACTGAGGCGCTCTGGTCGAGCCCTGTCTGGCATGGCCTGTGCCCTTCTGACGGTAAGGCTTCTTGCCGCCACCGGAGACTTCCGAGCGGGTCTTCGCTTTCTGTGTGCCCTGGCGATTGTTCGCCAGCTGCTGTGTGACAGCCAGATGTACGAGGTGTTCGTTGACTTCGACGCCGAACACCGCATCGGACAGCTCGATCGTTCCGACCTCGCTGCCGTTCATATTATAAAGTGTTACGTTTGCCACAGTGTATTCCTCCTCTAATTTGCGCGAAAACTCCTGACTGGAACCGGGTCCTTATCTCAGATCCGTTCTCGTTGTCTCCTTGAGGCTGACCAGGGACTTCTTCGGTCCTGGAACTGCGCCCTTCACAAGGATCAGATTGTTCTCTGCATCCACTCTGACGACGGTCAGATTCTGAACAGTGACCTGCTCGCCCCCCATATGTCCGGGCATCCCCTTGCCGGGATAGACACGGCTCGGGTCGGAGGAAGAACCATTGGAGCCTGCATGGCGGTGATACTTGGAACCATGCTTCATCGGGCCTCTGTGGTTGCCGCATCTCTTGATCGCGCCCTGGAAGCCATGGCCCTTGGAAACTGCGGTCACATCCACATGATCACCAACGGCGAAGATGTCCGCCTTGATCTCATCCTTCACAGCGAAATTTTCCGCGTCATCCAGGCGGAGCTCTCTGACATATCTCTTGTACTCGACGCCTGCTTTGTTAAGGGAACCCTGCTGGGGCTTCTTCACAAGTTTCTCGCGGATCTCGCCCATTCCAACCTGAACGGCGCTGTACCCATCTTTCTCCACCGTCTTCACCTGGGTGACGACGCAGGGACCTGCCTGGAGCACCGTGACCGGTGTCAGGGTTCCGTCTTCCGAGAAAATCTGGGTCATTCCAACTTTTGTCGCTATAATAGCTTTCTTCATGTTTACCTCCTGTCAGCTACAGCGGATCGCTTCTGCGATCATCCTAGGCCAGGAAACTTTAGCCATCTCCTGATTGGAACCTTTTGTTACCTGCTTTTCATTTTGATATCAATATAAACACCGGCCGGCATCTCAAGTCTGGAGAGGGCATCTACAGTCTTCTGTGTCGGGGAGGTGATATCAATCAGTCTCTTGTGCGTCCGCTGCTCAAACTGCTCTCTGGAGTCCTTATACTTGTGGACTGCGCGCAGGATCGTTACAACTTCCTTCTTCGTCGGAAGCGGGACCGGGCCGCTGACTTCTGCCCCCGTCTTGCGGACGGTCTCGATGATCTTTTTCGCGGACTGATCAACAAGCTGATGATCGTACGCTTTCAGCGTGATACGCATAACCTGATTTGCCATAAAAAAAGTCGCCTCCTATACTCGCACTTTTTCCTGCAGTCCCTGGGGGACCGCTTCTGGTTGAAAGTACGACAAGCGGTGACTGTACACTCATCCGGGTGTTTCCATCCTGGACAAATTTTAAAAGGCCGCAGCCTTTCGCTTCCAGGACCAGAAAACACATTCCCGTTGTTTCCGCCAATGGCGGACTCAGTTTTGTACAGTGACTTGTCGTCAGTTTGGAAACTTGACATTCGCTCCACGGAAAACCTGCGGATCCCCGCAGCAACCTCACGCTTCAACGCTATCAAGGTCACAAC
>CADBUA010000673.1 GCA_902797665.1 uncultured Lachnospiraceae bacterium
GATAGCACCGATTGTTAGCACCGTCAACAGTTGAGTGCTAATTTCACATTTCATTCACAAATCCATGCCCTCTCTCCCAGGAAGCGTTGATCCCGAAAGGGCACGCATCCCTCCAAATCAGTCGGACGTCCGACCACATCTCTCCAGGATCTGGGGCTTTCCTTTTTGATCTCTTTTCAAGTTTTCCCTTGCGCAAGCTCAGGCGTTGCCTTATGATAAAGATATATTCGGGGAATGTATCAGAGAGTCGGGACAGCTCTGTAAGGCTGATCAGTCATGAAGTCTCTCATTTCAGAGGGGGCTGAGATGCTTTTTCCCGGGAAGTCATACGACATCTGATACTCGCAGACTCAATCCGGCTGCCCGGCCGGAGATCAGGCATAGTTTTCCACAGAAAAGGAGAGATGTGTTATGGATCAGCTCAACTATCAGGTTTTGAAAGCTTCCGGGTATCAGGGATACATCCTGGAGGATGCGCCGGTCAAGGTCATGCAGTTCGGAGAAGGCAACTTCCTCCGCGCCTTCGTGGACTATTGGTTTGACTGTGCCAATGAAAAGGCGGGATGGAACGGCAAGGTCACGCTCGTCCAGCCGATTGCCCAGGGACTGACAGAGCTTGTCAACCAGCAGGAAGGTCTCTACACACTGTATCTGCGTGGCTCCGAAAACGGTGAGAAGGTTGACCGCAAGAGGGTGATTTCCTCTGTCAAGGACTGCATCAATCCCTACACCGATTGGGACAAGGTGCTGGAGCTCGCCAAGAGTGATGATCTTGAGTATGTCGCCTCCAATACCACCGAAGCCGGCATTGTCTATGATCCGGATTCCACTTTTGAACAGGTCCCGCCGGTCTCCTTCCCGGCCAAGCTGACCCGCCTTCTGTATGAGCGTTTCAAGGCCGGAAAGAAGGGTCTGACGATTCTCTCCTGCGAGCTTATCGATGACAACGGCAAGGAGCTGAAGAAGGACGTCCTGAAGCATGTTGAGGCATGGAATCTCGGGGAAGATTTCGCGAAGTGGGTGGACCAGGATAACCTCTTCTGCTCCACGCTGGTGGACCGCATTGTTCCCGGCCGCATCCGCGACCAGGAAGAGGTCAGGCGCCTTGAGGAGATCAACGGTTACTCTGATCCGCTGATGGATGTCGGCGAAGTCTTTGGTGTCTGGTACATCGAGGGTCCGGCGTATCTGGAGGATCAGCTTCCCTTCAAGAAGGCAGGCCTGAATGTCCATGTCGTCCCGGAGGTCGCTCCCTACAAGAAGCGCAAGGTCCGGATTCTGAACGGCGCTCACACCGGATTCGTTCTCGGCGCTTATCTGGCCGGGAAGGAGATCGTCCGCGACTGCATGCACGATGATGTCATCAAGAACTACATGAACAAGATGCTGAACGAGGAGATCATCCCGATCCTTCCGCTGGACAAGGATGACTGCCTGAAGTTCGCATCGGCTGTGGAAGACCGCTTCAACAATCCCTTCGTCGACCATCAGCTGATGAGCATCTCCCTGAACTCCACCTCCAAATGGAAGGCCCGCAACATGCCCTCCTTCCTGGAGTACGTGGACAAGTTTGGAAAGCTTCCGCCAGTACTCTCCATGAGCCTTGCTGCCTACATCGCCTTCTACTCCAATGATCTTCAGAGGCGCGAGGCGGACGGACTCATCGCGAAGCGGCCGCTGGGCAACGAGTATAAGATCCAGGACGATGCCTGGGCACTTGACTTCTTCTGGGAGAGAAAGGATGCCTCTGTGGAGAGCCTGGTGCACGATGTGCTCTCCAACACCCAGATGTGGGATCAGGATCTGACCCAGATCCCGGGCTTCGAAGAGCTCACCGTGAAGAACCTGAAGCTCATCCGCGAGAAGGGTGCTGAAGAAGCCTACGCCAGCGTTCTCTGATAGGCTTGCTTCAGAAACTGCGTGAACGCACATGATCCAGTGGAAACTGTGGCGCTGCCTCCCGTGGCGCGTCATGATCAGTCTATCTGCGCCATTTATTCTGCACATGGAAGGACGCCGGGTTTTCCCGGCGTCCTTTTGACTCTTTTCCAATCTGTATGTAGAAAGCGATCGGGAAAGCCTCTTCAGGGCAAAGACCCGGAAAGTGTTTCACCGGTATATGCCCGCTCGCGCCAAGGTTTTCGCAAATCCTCACGCTCGCGGGTATATCGCGCGCTCAGCAGCTTGTCCGCCATCATGCCAGCTATCTGAATAGCTGATATTTCCTGCTGATGGCGTGAGCCTTGTCATCCGGCAGAGGGCGGAAACCTATACAGGTCAGCGTCCTGCCGACACCATCTTCTCCAATCTCCTCCGGCTCCAGCTCCGTCAGGCAGTTATCCTTGATCAGAAAGAAATCCTGATTCTCCACCAGTCCTTCTGCCTCCGCCAGGGCCACGGCCTTCAGCAGCTGATTCCGGTTCTTCGCTTCACATATCGTTTTCGTGAAAATACCGCCGAACCAGTCATCATATATGGCTGAATCCATTGTGATCATAATCTCATAGCGTTCTATTTCCCCGGTATCCGGGGAAACTCTTTTCTTCAATTCGCCTTCACGGATCATATGGCTCAGAAAGGCCATGCTGGCGTGACTGACCTGTGCCGCCAGTTTGCCTGCTGACATATTCAGATCCTTCCGGGCAATAATCAATTGTCTCATCTGGCACTCCTGCCTATTCACAGATTCTCAGATTTGCGTCTGCGGTTTTCTATCCATATATGCTGGCTATATCGTCATAAGTGTCAATGTATA
>CADBUA010000674.1 GCA_902797665.1 uncultured Lachnospiraceae bacterium
TGAATTCTGAATTCTCTGACCCTGCGGATCGGGATCCCCTTTACTTCGTCTCAAAAAGCTTGCTCACTGGCACATCCAAAGCATCCGCGATGTCGAAGAGAGACTCCAGAGATACCGAAGTCTTCATCCGCGGCGCCTCGATGTTGCTGATATGGGTGTGGCTGCAGCCCACCCGCTCTGCCAGCTGGCCCTGGGAGTAGCCCTTCATCTTTCTATAGTAAGAAATCGTGAGACCCAGCTGCATAAACTCGTCTTGATGCTTATCCGGGCTTCCTACTGCTTTTCTGACTCTTGGCATAGATTGTTTCCTCCATATCCACCCATATGGTTGCTTCTGGTTCTTACTCTCAGTTTAGCACAATGGCGAAATAAAGCAATAGATGTTTTTTCCAAAATCAGGAGCTCTGAAAACCAGATACAGAGCCCAGTTTTCCATCCATTTTGATGAATGACTCCTTTCTGTATCCAATGTATCTGCCTGGACCTCTCTGAAAGCTCCATTCAGGAAACAAATTTGAAAAAAGGCCTCAGAGAATCCATATCTCTAAGGCATCTGAAATCCTGATCCTGTCAGCCGCTAAATGCAGCTGAAGATATTCCCGGAAAACAGGGTGTTTTTATGCCGGAAAGCATTCGGATTTATCAGATGTATGGGTGTTTTGTAGCCCCTTGCGCCTCTTTCGCAGGTTCTCTCGATCAGCGAAAAGCGTGCGGAGCGAACTGGGCAGTTCCCATTTTCCTTTTCCAGACAGATCGCTCCGATCAGCTTCTTTGCCATTCTTTCTGAATGATATAGGCTTCTTCTGGGCCGATCTGCCACTCCGCGCGAAATTCGACAATTCTCCATGCAGGCAGGTATAATCAACCCATAGAGGTAAATCCTGCACTATCAGGACTCAGACCAGAAAGGTCCTGAGATTCTAAGCTCCTGGAATCCGGAATCCTGAGAAAAAGGCAAAATGGCATCCCATAAGGCTCAGGTTCTGAAGCGCGTCAAAATGCGCCACTCTCTCTATATTGAGTGCCTCAGCCGCATTCCTTTGTGTAATTCATCTGTTGTCTTGAATGATTTATAATTGTTAGTTCGATATTGCTTTTTACTCAATATATTTTATTTATTTAATAACTGAATTATTGAGGCACTGAATTGCCTGCTTATTTATTTTTTTGTTTGATTGCTTGCTTATTGTCCTGCTCATTTCCTGACGATTATTTCCTGACTTATTGTGCCTGTCCAGTCGCAGGTGTCTGCAGACATTCGTGTCCTGCGTTTCTTCCTAAATCCTATCATCAGAGAGGAGTGATTCTCTTATGCCGCAGTCTGAAACCGCGTCTGAATTCCATACATCCCATACGTCCCAGGATTCCGGAAAGGGAAATCCACGCGCCCTGTTCCCGGTTCTTTTCTTCCTTGTTCTCTATCTTGGAGCCGGTATCTACTACGAGTACATCCATCCGACCGAAGGTCAGATGGGTTTTTATGTTCTTTCGATTGTGGTGGCCTTCGGCCTGGCCCTGATCACAGCTTTCCTGCAGAATAAGGCTGTTACCTTTGAGGAGAAGATCCATATCTGCGCGCAGGGAGTGGGCGATGACAACATCATCATGATGCTTTTCATCTTTCTGATGGCCGGCGCCTTCAGCGGCATCGCCGCAGAAGCCGGCGGTGTCGAAAGCTGCGCCAATCTTCTGCTCTCTGTGATTCCCCAGAAGCTCGCGGTTCCAGGCCTCTTTCTCATTGCCTGCCTGATCTCCATGTCCATGGGGACCAGCGTCGGGACCATCTCCGTGCTCGTTCCGATCGCCGCGGCTATCTCAGCGGCCTCTTCCATCAGCGCACCCCTGGCTGTGGGAACAGTGGTCGGAGGCGCCATGTTCGGGGACAATCTCTCCTTCATCTCCGACACCACCATCGCAGCCACAAAAACCCAGGGAGTCGAGATGAAGGACAAGTTCCGGACCAATGTGAAGATCGCGCTCCCCGCAGCAGTGCTGACACTGCTTCTTCTGACGCTTTTCAGCTTCCACATAGAGGCGCCGTCTGTGGCCTCCTACCCCTACCGGATCGGGCTTGCGCTCCCCTACTTCATTGTCCTTCTGCTCTCGCTTTTCGGAATCAACGTCTTCCTGGTTCTGGGGATTGGGCTCCTGCTCTTCTCAGGAGCTGGGCTGATCCTCGGAACCCTCTCCCTGAATTCGATGTTCTCCTCCATGGGGAAAGGCACCAACGGGATGTTTGAGACCATGATCGTCACGATTCTCGTCGCTTCCCTGGGGGCCCTGATCGAGAAAAACGGGGGCTTTGACGCGATTCTCTCCTTTATTCGGACACACTTTCACGGGCAGAAGGGCGGCGCTTTCGGGATCATGATCCTGACATCCCTCCTGGACATCGCCTCCGCCAACAACACGGTGGCCATCGTCATGGCCGCTCCGATCGCCCGGACAATCAGCAGAGAGTACCGAATCGACCCGAGGCAGACTGCCTCACTCCTCGATACCAGTTCCTGCATCTGTCAGGGAATCATCCCCTACGGAGCGCAGCTTCTGATCGCGGCGAATCTCTCGTCGCTCTCGAGTATGTCCATCATCCCCTGGCTCTTCTATCCCTTCCTGCTCTTTGTCTCCGTGATCGTATCCATCCTCCTTCAGAAAGAGTACAAAAAAGCATAAATGGCTGTACATGTTCTTTTAGGTTAAGGTATTTATTATAAAAAGGAAGATGCTTTCGCATCTTCCTTTTTATTTTTATATTTCACATGCTTATATTTTATTTTTATGTGTTTATATCTTTACGCTTTCATGCTTTTATCCTCTTATGCTTTTATTCTCTTATGCTCTTGCGATTTATACATATTTAATAGTATGTATATTTAAATATGCATTCATATGCATTTTATGTTTACTTGTGCATTTATATATATGCTTTTTGCTTTTTGCATTTTGTACGTTTCTGTCGTTTTTACCGCTCTTCTGAGGCTTTTCGCGATTCTATGCCGGGAAGCACAGATCCAGCCAGGTATTTCAGCAGATTAAGCCCGCATGGAATGCGAACCCGGCCTTTGCTTCTGCGCTGTATTCCCCCGCTCAGCGCAAAGCGCGCAATCCTGACTGAGCAGTTACACTTTATGGTACTTTATGTTTTTGAGTCTCCATCCGAAACCGGGCTCTTCTGTTTCTCTGCCGCGTCCATATCGGCGATCTCAAAGGTCAGTGAATAGTCCTGATTTTCCGCTGTCTGGAAGTGCTCCTTGATTCGTTCCTCCGGGATGACCGCCTGATCCGTTGTTGTATCCATAAGAATCAGAATGAACTGCCGCAGATTGATCTGGGTAAAGAGATCACTGCGACGGATGGCCTCAGTCAGGATCTCGGAGAGTAGATGCATCTTGTCATAGAGTCTGAGCGGATCCCTGGCCTCCGCTGTCTCCGGATTCATTGTGATGAGAACGGCCTGCACATGAACCTTGGTCCGTTCCATGAACTTTCTCAGGTACTGGATAATCGCCAGGAAGCCATCCGTATCGGTATTCAGCGGACCGCGCTCCACCCCAATGTTGCTGGCCTGGATGATCTCCCGCAGCTGATCGGTATGTGCGGCATTCTCCATGTAGCACATGCTGAAATCCCGATCCTCATCGATCATATGGAGCATAATGTCGGCAAAGTGGGGGTCAAACTGTTTTCCCCGGTTCTCTACGATGATGCCGCGGACCCTTTCCTGGTCCATGGCAGCACGGTAGGCTCGGTTGGATGTCATCGCGTCATAGGCATCTGCCACGGCGATGATCCGCGCCTCCTCGGGTATCTCCTTCCCAGCCAGGTTGTCCGGATAACCGTTTCCGTCGTAGCGCTCGTGATGCCACCTGGCTCCCACATAAAGGTTGGGCTTGCTCCGGATGTTCCGGAGCAGGTTTGACCCGATGGAAGTATGCGTCTTGATGATGTTGTACTCTTCCTCGGTCAGCTTCCCCCTCTTTCGGATAATGCGGTCCGGTACACCGATCTTGCCCAGATCATGGAGGAGTGCCATGATATAGACTTCTTTCTGGTATTCTTCTGATTTGCCTGCCCGCTTCGCGATTTCTCTGGAGTAGTCAGCCACACGTTGGGAGTGCCCGTTGGTATAGGTGTCCTTGGCATCGATCGTTCCGCCCAGCGTCCTGACCATCTCCATGGAAAAGCCATCCGACATCTTCGCCTGTTCCTCCGTTTTCTCAAGAATCTCATCATCGTAAGAAGCGGACTGGAAAAACATGTAGTAGCCGGTCAGCATCGCGACGATGCAGATCCGGAGCAGGGCATAACAGCCGAAAAAGCCTTCCGCGAAAGCACCGAAGGCAATAAATACCGAGCATTGGATGATAATGGCGCATTCAAAACATCGCCCATTCCCCCGAAAGGCTCTTAAGGCTTTGTTGAGCATGCAGATGATGAAAAAAAGAATCATCACCACATAGGGAAAATAGCCAAACCTGCCGCGTACGAATTGATTCGCCTCATTGATGCGGTAGGTGAAGGATCCATCTGTGAAGAAGGGGGAGAACGCGTACAGGATGTTCATCCCCGCGAGAATCAGGGCGGCACGTTCCGCCGCTCCCGACCGTCCATTCCGGTTGATGATCACCAGAAACTGAACCAGCATGAAGGGGCGAAGACTGTATCCCATCGCCGTGACCAGGGTGTGAAGCGTGACATGCCCTGCCACAGTCTGAAACTGAAGCTCCAGGTTGTAGAGCAAAAGCTCCGCCAGAGTCAAAAAGATGAAGCGATAGAAATGACGCCGTACCCTGGGCTCAATTCTGGTATCCCGAAACAGAAACAGCGCATCAAACAAGATCCCCATGAGGGGGTAGAAATTGACGGTGATATAATCATATGAAGGCATTTTCAACCTCCCGGAATGCGTTGCTGGGGATTGGGGATTTCCCCCTTTCTCTGGTCACTTCCGCCTGCCTGCCAGACCCTGTCAACAGTCCTCTCAATCGATCATCTGAAACACTTCTATCCTCTACATCCTCTACATCCTCTACAAATACTACAGATCTCCCGGCCTGTCAAAATGGGCTGATATGGAAGACTGCTGCGTCGAAAAGCCATCCAGGCGCAGCGCTTCCCATTCAGAAAAAAGGTGAAAAAACCGTAAAAAGGCCCCTCCACCTGGCAAGGAAGAGGGGCCCATCCGCATCAGATCGTATCCGGTTTTCTATACTCCAGGCAGAGCATCGTGATATCGTCAAACTGGGGGGCGTCCCCGGAAAAATGGTCGATGTCCACCCGAAGTTCCTCGAGAAGTGTTTTGGGTGGCAGATCCTTATGCGCGTTCAAAAAAGCGGAAAGCCGCCCCATCCCGTATAGTTCTCCGTCAGCGTTCGTCGCCTCGGTCACGCCGTCAGTATACTGGATCAGGCGGTCCCCCGGCTCCATCTGAAATCTTCCGGCTTTGTAGGGAAAGTCTTCCATGACCGCCAGAACAAGGCCTGAATCGATCTTCATCTCCACATAACTCTTCTCCCCGGATTCATTTTTCTGAAGCAGGAAGGGGTGTTCATGGCCGGCATTCACATAGCTGACTTCCCCGCTCTCAAGGTCCAGCACCGCCTCATAGGCGGTGATGAACATCCTCACCTTATTGCTGGCGCAGAGCATGTTGTTGACAGTGGTGAAGACCTCCCCGAGATCACTGCCAGGGGTTGTGTGCTCACTGATCAGCATCTTGCCGATCATCATAAACAGGGAGGCAGGTACACCCTTGCCCGACACATCCGCCACCACAATGGCCAGGTGGGTCTTATCGATCATGAAGTAGTCATAGAAATCCCCGGCGACTTCCTTGGCCGGAGCCATCGTGGCCCAGAGGTCAACTGCGAGGTCTTCCGGGAAGGATGATGGCAGCATGGAATTCTGGAGATTTGCGGCCACGTCCAGATCCGCCTGTATGCGTTCCTGCTCCGCAGTCACCTTCTTCAGGTTTTCCATGTAGCTCTTCAGGCTGTCCTGCATCTCATTGAATTTCAGGGCCAGCTCGCCGATCTCATCCATGCTCCCCACTTCAATCTTCTGATCAAAACTTCCTTCTCCGATCTTAGCGGCCTCCTCCTTCAGACGGCGGATGGGAGCAATCAGGGAATGGGACAGCAGGGATGAAATCACAAGGACAAAGGCAGCCACCAGGAAAAAGCCCGCCACCAGCCTCGGAATCATCCTGTTAAAGGCAGAGTGAAGCTCCCTCTCCCCCTCCTCTATGACCAGGGAGGTATCCTGGTGAAGCTGGTCCAGCCACTTGCTGATGCTTTTCAGGTTGAATGCGGTCCAGAAATACCAGCCCAGTTTTGGAACCTCACTTCCCCACATCAGGACATCTACCCCGTCCATCTTCGCGGAAACAGCGCCCTCACCCACATTCATGAAGGCTTTCCGCGCCGCCTCCGGTTCCTCGAAATGTGCCTCCAGAGAGGGGTCAAAGTCCACATCGGGCGTATTCTCAATCGCGACCAGATCATACCTGTCACTGACCAGGAAGCAGGTGGTATCCTCATTGTTGTCCGGGTCAACCGGAAGAATATTCTGGACAAACTTTCCAAAGAAGATATCGAAGGCGATGACACCCGCAATTTCTCCGTCCTGGTTCTGGAAGGTCATCGAGCCCGTGATGGTGAGCTCTCCGTAGGGATCCCAATATGGCACCTGCCATACCATCTCCCCAGGGTTCTCCATGGCTTCCTGATACCATGGGCGATTCTTCGGGTTGAAGTCTTCGGAGTAGCTCTGTCTCTTGCTCATGTTGTAGTAGAGGCCAGTCTCCGTTCCGATGTAGACACAGTCCATAGAAGGAAAAGTTTCAAGAAAGGAGATAAAGGAAGGATTCAGGTAGGTGATTGCACAGAGTTCCTCCTTCACCTCCTGGCTCATCTCTGCGTCCCCGCAGAGCATATATTCAGCGGTATAATTGTCCGTAGTGCCGGAGTCCTCACTCTTCGGACTGCAGAAATAGGGAGAGACCAAGTCCGAAAGGTCCTGACGATAGAGATTCTGTGCTTCCAGGGCAAGATTCTCGACCGCGTTATTGATCATGCTGAGATGCCTGTAGATGATCCTCATCTGCAGTGTTCCAACAGAGCGTATGGTCGCTTCCGCCTGACTGAGCAGAGACTCTTCCGCGAACGCTTCCTCATTCTTCCCAATGGTCTCGTTGATGCTGAGGAGTTTTTCTTCAAGCTCCTCTGACGTCCTGTTCATCCCAAGATAGACAAGAATCAGAGCACTCAGTGAAACCAGCATCATGGCAATGATCAGCTTTGTCGTGATTTTGAAATTCTTGAACATTTTTCCTCCCCATTCTCACAGAAGGCTGCCGGCGCAGATATTGTAGCAAGTTCCCAGCTCTGGAACAAGAATGACGTCCTGAGCTCATTTCATGTCTTTTTTTAATTCATGAATTCATTTAATTTTTATTTATATCCTATTATCTCTTTTGTCCATTTCCCAGTATTCATTCAAATCCTACTCTGATTTCGCTTTCCTCTCTTGCATTCAGAATTTCACAGCTTCGCTGTACAGCAGATGCTGAAGAAATCCCGGAAGGCTGGACAGGCTCTTTAGAAAACCTTAAGAATGGACATGTCTCCGGATGCCATAAAGAATCCCCTGATCTCTCCCATTTTCCGCCTGTCTCAGCTGAGGGAGCTGTCTCCTGTCGCGCTCAGGTTTGACATTCTGATTCTGATAGGGTATCTTCCCGGTTGTCAAAAAACGCGGGTGCGAGACTTGCGAGATTCTTTGGCGCATATGAGTATATACCGGTGATGCAGTGATGGGAATCCAGCGCTTCCCGGTGTAGAAAGAAGGTGGAAGATATTCGTCGGGATGACTCCATCCCGGGGGTTTAAACGTATGGAAAATATGACAATTATGCAGTATTTTGAGTGGTACCTCCCTTCGGACGGCTCGCTCTGGAATAAAGTCTCTGTCCAGGCCTGGGAGCTGAAGGAGACCGGCATCACGGATATATGGCTTCCCCCAGCCTACAAGGGGGCGGGCGGCGGAAATTCCGTCGGCTACGATGTCTACGATATGTATGACCTGGGCGAGTTTGACCAGAAAAAGTCCGTCCGGACCAAGTACGGGACCAGGAATGAGTACCTCTCTGCGGTGAACACCCTGCATGAGAAGGGGCTCCGGGTTATGGCAGATGTTGTTCTGAACCAGATGATGGGGGCGGAAGAGACGGAGAAGGTCACGGCCATCGACACAGCCGAGTACGACCGGGAACTGGAGATCTCGAAGCCCCATGAGATCGAAGTCTGGACCCGCTTTACCTTCCCGGGAAGGCAAGGCATGTACTCCTCCCGGACCTGGGGATGGGAGAACTTCACCGGTACTGACCTGGACCAGGCGACTGGAAAGAAAAGCGTCTACCTCTTTGAGGGAAAAACCTGGAACGATGAAACCGATTCGGAGAATGTCAACTTTGATTACCTGATGGGGGTCAATCTGGACATGAACTACGAGGACACCAGGAACGCGACGCTGGAGTGGGGAAAATGGTACTTCGACACGGTTCACCCGGATGGGCTCAGGCTTGACGCAGTCAAGCACATCAGCTTCGAGTTTTATCGGGAGTGGCTGAAGGAAATGCGCCGCCAGCAGGGAAGAGATTTCTTTGTGGTCGGTGAATACTGGAGCGGAGAATTGGACAAGCTCCTGCACTATCTGAACGTCGTGGTGGACGGATATCCGGCCAGAAAGGCAAAGGTCCCAAAAGCTGTAGTTCAGATCGAGGAGGAGACCGAAGGAGAAAATCCGGCCGAAAGTCCGGAAGAAAACTCGGGAGAGACAGAGCTGCAGGAAAACCCGCCAGTTGAGAATACAAATCCCGAGAATCCGGAGAATCCCCAGACAGAGGCAGCAGCCCCGGAGGAAGAGGAGCTCGTGCTCGTGGAGGGCACGCCGATGACCCTCTTTGATGTGCCGCTCCACTTCCAGTTTTTGAATGCGGCAAACTCCGGAGGGGCCTTTGACATGGGCAGCCTCTTTAACGGCTCCCTGGTCCAGGCACGGGCAGAGTGTGCGGTGACATTCGTGGACAACCACGATACCCAGACCGGACAGGCACTGGAGAGCATGATTCCCGCCTGGTTCAAGCCCATCGCCTACGCGATGATTCTGCTGAGAAATACCGGAATCCCATGCGTCTTCTATGGAGACTATTACGGGATCGAGCACAGCGGGCTCGCACCTGTCCTGGACCTTCGGAAGCTGATCGCCATCCGCCGCTGCTATGCCTATGGCAGTCAGAGCGATTACTTTGACGACCAGACCATCGTCGGCTTTACCAGGTCCGGGGATGAGGAACATCCAAACTCCGGTCTCGCGGTCCTGGCGACAAACGGGGATGAGGGTTCCAAATACATGGTGGTTGACAAAAAGTTTGCCGGCCAGAACTTCTATGATGCCCTTGGACGGCATGACACCCCCATCACGCTGGACGAGGAAGGCGGAGCAGAGTTCCATGTCCACGGCGGCTATGTGAGTGTCTGGCTGAACCACGATGCCTACCGGGAGATCCGGGTCAGGTTCTGATCCGCGAAGAAATGGCTGCGGGAAAAAGTCCCTTTCGGCAGAAGCCGAATGCCATGGGGATGCATCGGAGAAAGAAACATAAGGATTGACTCATAAGATGAGATGGCAGATCAGTATGCGCTCTGATGGCTCCATTTATACTCGCGGCCAAGAGAATGTGCCACACATCTGGCGCGAGCGGGCATAGACCGGTGAAACACTCGGCAGATTCGAATGGTTCCCTCTATAAAAGAATCCAGAAAGCAGCATAAAGTGCTTTCTGGATTCTTTATTTTTATTCATCGGGATAGAGGAAAGGCGTTTTACCGCCTAAGGCCATCACTGACCTCCCCTCCCACAGATCCGTACGTGCCCAATTCGAGCA
>CADBUA010000675.1 GCA_902797665.1 uncultured Lachnospiraceae bacterium
CTGTATCGCTATTAAAATCGCAGCATGTTACTTTGGAGGTGACATATTCGCCCTTGGCTATAATCATGTTGACTTTTGGGTCCATACGTCTCCTCCCTGCATTATTCCAAAATACTTACAACGCGTTTCTACAAATTGAACTAGTCCTTTTCTGCATATATCAAAGCAGGAATTCCGATTTCTTACCGTAAGATGTAATATAGGCACCTTTCTGTGCCCTTGTAAGCGCTACATAGAGAAGGCACTTTTCCGAAGCTGTCGTCTCTGCTTCAGAAACTGCATCCGTCTTATTGATTGCCGACGGAAGGGGGATAACCCTGTTATTAACTGCCGCCACAAAAACATACTGGAATTCCAGACCTTTTACACGATGCATCGTTGCCACACGAAGACCATCATAATTCCGGTCATCGGTTTTATTACGCTTGATCGCATAAGAGCGGATACCCGCCCTTGTAAACTGGGCGATGTAATCATCTACCAGTTTCTTTGTACGGGCTACTACACAGATATCGGACAGTGCGATGCCGTTCTTCTGCAGCTTACCAATTTCCTCTTCCAGGAAGGAGAGTTCTCCATTTGCATCCTTGAATTTCTTTATCTCTGGTTTTTCCCCATGCGTCAGGGACTGGCATCTGTCACCAAGATCCGCGCCATCATCCAGGTCATCAAATGAAATCCCATTTAAAAGTGCAAATGCGTACCTGCGAATTTCCTCTGTAGTCCTGTAATTGATCTTCAGGATACTGCTTCTGCCACGGACATTAATACCACACTTTGACAGTGTAGGACGGTTTCGATAAATCCGCTGATGAGCGTCACCAACGATAAAAAGATCGTTTGTATGCTCATCTCCCACTAATGTGCGAAGAAGCCGGAATGCATTATCACTGAAGTCCTGCCCTTCATCTACTATGACCGCGGCATACTTAGGATGATTTCCTTCTGTCTCCAGCAGCTTCCTGCTTTCATACATCGCAGTATTGATATCACGAATCTGGTTTTCTTTCATAAGGTTCTGGTAAGCTTCAAATACTTTCCAGATCAGCATCCTTTTCTTGCGATCCAACCTTGTGCCGCGGCCATTTCTGGTGGCTTTCACATATTTTTCAAGAGACAGTGCCTCCTGAGAGATCACGACCCTGTTCCATTCTTCTTCATAGAATCCGGCATCATACGGAAGGTCCACATTCGCCATGATCAGAGCCTTCTCCCAGAGCGAAGAAATACTGTCATAATCAATATGCGCGGAGAATCCTGATTCCCGCAGGAAACCGTTTCCCCAGGCATCCAAATGAATCACTTCTATCTTCCGAAGCTCATCCGTAGTACAGATCTTCCGAAGATTCTCTTTGATATCTGCTGCAAGGTTTGCCGTAAAGGTCGTAAACAAAATCCTCTGTGAGCCGGACAATTTTGCAGCCAGATGCTTTGCACGGTGCATTGCAACAACTGTCTTTCCCGTGCCTGCACCACCCAGTACCCGGGCCGGGCCGGAATACTCTTTGTTCACGATCTTCCTCTGTGTCGGATGAAGGAACACGCGCCATTTTTCCAGTGGCTCAGCCATGATTCTCTTCAGCTCGTCTTCTCCCTCCACAACAACAAAGGACTTCAGAGATCCAGGTGTATCCAGCGCATCAGAAATAGATCCGGCTGATTCTCCGGAACCGCGTTCTTCCTTTGCATATTCCAGCACCTCTTGGAGGGGAATTCCCTCTGTGAGCCAGGACAAATATTCAAATGCATCCTGGGGGATAGCGGCTTTCGCCTCAAAAAATGCTTTTGTGTCAGAAAACGAGCGAATATAGGAACGCTGTTCTTCAGGCACCCCAAGTTCAAGAAGATCGTCATCTGAAACAGCTTTAAACAATGCCTCTTTACTTGGCGCAGAAACCGCTTCTTCTACAGTCTGGACATCGAAAATCTGGACTACCCCGGTCTTCTTATTAACCTCACAGCGTTTTCTTGAAGCCCATTCGTAAGCCTCGTCATGATGATCCACCCACAAAAGCAGATATACACCTGTCTCTTCTTCTCTGACCACAATACCCCTGTATGTATCATCGATTCTGACCGAATATATCTTTTTATCGATCCCTTTGCTCAACTTTTCATAATTAATACCAGGAGA
>CADBUA010000676.1 GCA_902797665.1 uncultured Lachnospiraceae bacterium
GTATGAATACATAAAAGCACAGATATAGATACTGGCGTAAAAGTATAGAGAACTGCATACATCCAAACGACGATATGCCGCATCATCCTGAAGCAGATCTGTCAGGAGGACGGCAGCTGCCGCGATGAACACGATGAAATCGCAGCGTGGGATCAAACTACAGGGACACAGAAAAGGAGGAACGATGCTCTGGCTGGAGGAATACCGGAAATGGTGTACAGACCCTGTCTTTGACGAGGGGACAAAGGAGGAACTGAAGGCTCTTTGGGGGAATGACGCGGAGATAGAGGACCGCTTTTACCGGCAGCTGGAGTTCGGGACCGGAGGGCTCCGGGGCGTGATCGGCGCCGGAACCAACCGGATGAACATCTATACCGTGAGGCAGGCGACCCAGGGACTGGCCAACTATATTCTGTCCCAGGGAGGGGAAAAGAAGGGGGTAGCCATCGCCCATGACTCCCGGATCATGTCGCCGGAGTTTGCCCGGGAAGCAGCCCTTTGCCTGAACGCAAACGGCATCAGAACCTATCTCTTTGAGAGCCTCAGGCCTACGCCGGAGCTCTCCTTCGCGGTCCGGGAGCTTCACTGCATCGCGGGCATTGTCATCACAGCCAGCCACAACCCCAGGGAGTACAATGGATACAAAGTCTACTGGGAGGATGGGGCTCAGATTACACCTCCGCATGACAAAAATATCCTCTCTCATGTCCGGGAGGTGACGGACTTCTCCCAGGTGAAGACCATGCCGGAGGATGATGCCCGTGTACTTGGCCTCTTCCAGATGATCGGAACGGACTTTGACGACAGCTACCTTTGTGAGGTCAAGAAGCAGAGCATTCACCCGGAGATCATCAAAGAGATGGCGAAAGACATCAGGATCGTCTACACACCTTTCCATGGGACGGGCAATGTTCCGGTCCGGCGGGTTCTCCGGGAACTGGGCTTCACGCAGGTCTATGTGGAGCCAGAGCAGAAGATCGCGGACGGGAACTTCCCGACAGCCCCTTACCCGAACCCGGAAAACCCCAAGGCCTGGGAAAGGGCTCTCCGCCTTGCGAAGGAAGTGGACGCGGACCTGGTCCTCGCCACCGACCCGGATGCGGACCGGCTGGGCGTTTACTGCAAGGATACCAGGACTGGGACATATGTCAGCTTCACCGGGAACATGTCTGGCATGCTGATTGCCGAGTACATTCTCAGGGAGAAAAGAAAGATGGGCACGATGCCGGAAAATCCCGCTCTGGTGGAGACCATCGTCACCACAGATATGGCCAAGGTGATCGCCCGAAAATACGATACAGCGCTGATTGAAGTCCTGACAGGCTTCAAATATATCGGGGAGCAGATCCGCCATTTTGAGGAGACAGGCAAATACAGCTATGTGTTTGGCCTCGAGGAGAGCTACGGCTGTCTGGCCGGGACCTACGCCCGGGACAAAGATGCCATCGTTGCCTGCCTGATGTTGGCGGAAGTCGCGGCTTTCTATAAGAAGCAGGGAAAGACGCTCTGGGATGCCATGCTGGAGATGTATGAGAACTACGGCTACTTCCGGGAGGGACAGGTGGCGGTCGAACTCAAGGGTGTGGATGGACAGGCTCAGATTCAGGCCCGGATGGAGGAAGCCAGGAGAAACCCGCCGAAGACGCTGGCTGGGATGAAGGTAGAGGCAGTCCGTGACTATGCAGCGGATGTCCGAAAAGACCTGGAGAATGGGGAAAGCACAAAGACCGGGCTTCCCCATTCCAATGTCCTGTACTATGAGCTGGAGAACAGCTCCTGGTGCTGCATCCGTCCCTCCGGGACGGAGCCGAAGATCAAGTATTACTTCGGCGTCCGGGGAGACAGCCTGGAGGATTCGGAGAAGAAGCTGGAGGCTTTGAAAGATGCCCTGACCGGAGCATAAAGCGAAAAAGCGAGAAGGGGGCAGAAGAGAGGAACATCCAAATCGAAACCGGGAAGCATTTGGATTTTCCAGGTGCTTGGCTGGTATATGCCCGTCTGGGCTTTTACTTTTGAACTGTATGACCTCGCTTTGCGCAGCAAGTGCGCAAAGCGGACTATATTGTTGCGAGGATTTTACCACTTGCGGATTGATTTCATATGATATATCACTTTTCTGCACAGTTGATCGAATCGTTTTTACGGTGCTCCTTATGAGAAGCGTTAGTGCAGGAAAACAGATATAAAA
>CADBUA010000677.1 GCA_902797665.1 uncultured Lachnospiraceae bacterium
TATCGAAAGGATCCGGAGCATTTTGTGTTCCGGGCGGGGGACGTGGTGACTGCCAACGGGCACGCCCAGCTGGTCCTGACCGATGGAAGCCGGAATTCTGCCATGACAGCCCAGGCCTACGGGCCGGATGTCCACGGCAGAATTCCCAGAGGGGGAGACCAGAAGGGCAATGAGCTTGAGCGGGCTGGCCGGGTGCGCACGTCCCCAAAGATCCGCCACATCATGCGCTTTACCGGAAAGGGCGTCAGGCTTAACACAGTTGGCCTGAAGTAGGAATGCGCCTGGAAAAATCCCCTGAGGTTTGAGCAAACAAAAGAAGGCAACTGTCCAGTCCGCTTTGCGCACTCGCTGCGCAAAGCGAGGTTATACACTTTAAAAGCAAAGGTCGGGCGCATATTTTTGCCTATAAAAAGGCGGCTATCGAATCAGATCGTTTTTTAAAAAAGGGAGGAGCAGAGATGATATCAGCTAGAAAGACAGAGGAGAGAAATGGGCTGTTTTTCCTTTCCCCCAGGCAGAGAAAGCATCCCCTCTTTGCCGCCGGAGTCAGCCTTCTGGTTTTTCTTTTCTTTTTCCTCCTCTGCAGGTCCGCTTTTGAGACCAATGATGACATCACCTTTGCCATGGCGGTCAACCGCGGCAGTGGGACACAGGATCCCTTTATGCTTCTGGGAAACTATGTCCTGGGGAGCCTTTTGAGTTTTCTCTACCGCGCCACAAATATGCTTCCCTGGTACGGCCTGACGCAGATTTTCGGGATCTGGTGCGCGCTCACGGCTGTGACCTATGTCCTCATGAATGTCTTTGAGGGCTGGATGGGGCTCCTTCTGTCCCTCCTGATTCTCAATCTTTTCGGCGCGGATGCCTGCCTCTCCCTGCAGTTCACCAAGACGGCGGGGATTGCGGCAGCAGGCGGGATTTTTCTGATGCTCTATGGCATTTCCCGGGAAAGGACGGAGAAGCTTTCGGTTTTTCTGGGCCTTCTGATTGCCCTCTATGGGGATCTATTAAGAAGCCGTGAGTTTGAGGTTGTCCTTCTGGTTATGCTCCTGGGAGGCGTATATCTTCTGCTTTCCCTGGGAGAGGCAAAAGGAAAGGCGGCTCCCTTCCGAGCCGAGATGAGCGGGAATGTGGTGTTTGCAAAGGGAAGAGAGACAGAGGAGAAGCGGGAAATAGCTGAAAGTGCTGGAAAAACTGAAAAAGCTGAGATAACAGAAAAAACGGAGAACACTGAAAAAGCTGAAAGAGCGATAAAACGGAAGAGATTCTTTGCCAGAGTGGAGAGGAAGGGACCCTTCCGGTATTTTTCCTGCCTTTTGCTTCTGCTTTTCTCTGTGCTTGTCTTCAGCCTGGTTCAGAGATTGGCCTATGCCAGGCATCCGGAGGCGGAGCAATACCGGGCCTATCACCTGAAACGGTCTGCCCTCTTTGACTATGGATTTCCAAGCTTTGATCAGAACCGGGAGCTTTTTGACTCCCTGGGCATCACAGAGACGGCCTGGCAGCTTTATACCGATTACAACTATTATGATCCGGACATCCTGACGGAGGAAAAACTGGATGCCCTGGCGCCCTTTGTCAAAAACAAGCGGGACATGTCCCTCCGCAGGCTTTCGGAGTACTTTCGGGTCTACCCTGTCCGTTTCTTTGAGAACCGCGTTTTTTACGGGCTTCTGGCAGTATTCTGCCTCTTTCTTGTCTATGGGAGGAGGACGAGAAGCTCCTTTCTCACAGCGGCCCTGGCTCTGCTTTTTCTCATCGGCATCTCCTTTTATCTTTACTGCAACGGCCGTTACAATATCAGCCGGGTGGACGGGCCGATCTTCCTGGCCTTTACCCTGCTTTTCTGTATGCTGATTGATCCGGCGTCTTTCCGGATGGACAGAAAAAGCGCCACTGCTTTTTTTCTGGTGCTTCTGGCCCTGAACCAGCGTTACTGGAAGAATTACTATCGGCAGAACACCCTGACAGAGATGGAGCAGGCCAGAGTCAAGGCCAACCTTCTGGCCCAGGTCTCCCACGACGCGGAACATCTGTACCTGACAAAGCGGAATACCTACAGCGTGAATTCCGCCTACGGTCCCCTCAGCCTGGTCCCGATCGATGTAGCGGCAAATCTTGCCTCTCTGGGAGGCTGGGAGACCGGAAGCCCTGTCTATACCGCCACGCTGAAGCGCTACGGGGTCCGGAACCCTTACCGGGACCTGATCGACAACGAGCAGGTTTACCTGGTGGACAATCAGATCAGCTTGACGATGGACTATATCTGTGAATACTATGATGAGGGGGCCTGGGCAGAGGAAGTGGAGAGTATTCTCGACGATCCCGTCTACAGGATCCGCTCCGGTGAAGCGTACAGGCGCATTCTTCCTCTACATGAGGAGGAAGGCGGGAACTGATCCCTGGCTTGAAAGAGTTGGATATAGCCACAGGGGAGGGAAAGAATGGAAAATCGAAAGAACCGAAGAAA
>CADBUA010000678.1 GCA_902797665.1 uncultured Lachnospiraceae bacterium
GAACGACAGAGCTGTCTTTTTCAGCCTTTTCATATCAAAGATAACCATATATGCGATCTGCGCAAATGAATGGAAGCTAAAAAGGTGTCAGTCTTTAAGAATCTCTTCACAATTCCTTTTGCAAAAGTGCCAGAAAAATGGGAATTTCCGGGGTAAGATGGACTATAGAATCAGGCAGACGGTGTTTTCTGCCCTGAAGCCATTTATCCCGGGAACCATTTGGATTTGCCAGGCGCTTTACGGGTTATGCCCGCTCGCGCCCATCTCGCAGATTCTTGCGCTCGCGGGTATAGATCGATGGTAACTGTCCAGTCCGCTTTGGCCGCTTGTCGCCGAATGTGGTCATACAGTTCAAAAGCAAAGGTCGGGCGCACTTTTGATGCAACGACAGGAGTCTGAGCCCGGCCCCGTACCTGGACAGGTACGATCGATTAAGCCATTCAGCTCCATGCTGTCTGAAAAACTGCCGCTTCTTCCTGAGGATGGCAGTGCTTTGTGCGCTGCAGCGAGAAAGAAGACCGGCAGTTTTGCTGTTGATATGGAAAGAGGGAAGCTGCATGAGAAATAGATACGGTAAGATCCGGATGATCCTCCTTCTGGGGTTTTTTCTGTCTCTTGCTGCCTTCTCCGCTCTCGCGGAGGCGGTGGTCTATGACATCGACAACCCGGGAGAGGATGGATCTTCGAAGGAGCTTTCTTCCGAGGTGGAGAGAATCTACCCGGGGGAGACGATCCGTGGATATATGACCCTTTACTTTGGCAGGAACCTGGAGGACGCTGATGTTGCAAATCTTGGGCTCAATGAGATCGGCCAGAGTGTCTGGACCAATACGACAGGCACCGTCTACACCATTTCGGAGGTGACAGGGGAGGAGGGGCAGAAGGCCTATCTGCTCTCCAACGCCGGGTACGGCATCGAGGTGGCGGGCGGTACGAGCAGTACGGACGATGTGGAGCAGACGGACAACGCCTATACGGCAGATGATGTGACCGTCAGCTATGACAACGGGGAGAGCAAGGTTCTGACACCGGACAGCCGCTACTACAAGAAAAACACCGAGATCACGGTGACAGCGGGAGAGCCGGAAGCGGGACAGGCTTTTGACTTTTGGGACGTCAACATCGTGGACGAGGATGGCGTGATCGTCAAAAAGGAAGGGGAGGATCTTCAGTCGCTGGGACTTGGCGGACTGAGCGAGAACAGTCTGAAAGAGCCTGTGCTGAATCTGACAGTCAAGCATCCATCGCACGTTGTGATTCTCACAGCCAACTATAAAGAGGATGGCAGCAGCGGCTCAGGAAGGACAGCAGAAAGCGTCCCGGACTTCATGGCTCCGGATCTGGACACGTCCGTGATGGGCGGCATGGTGGATGACATCATGGACCAGCCGGATCAGAACCTGGGATCTGATTCCCTGGAAGAGGTCGGGGAGGATCTTCTGAATGAAAGCGTAGATGAGGTCACGGCAGCCCTCAACCAGGCCGCTCAGGCGAGCACAGAGTCTTCTGGGAATGTTTCCATTCGCTTTACCGCAGAGGACGGGAGCGAGAGCACAAGGCTTCTGACATACTACGACGGATTCACAGAGGCCATCTCAACAGCAGAGACCGATGCATCGGGACAGGCTTTTGAGTTCTGGACCTCCGATGCCCCGGATGGGCTGGTTGGCTTCCAGGATACCTACGCCTCCTCCACGGTGGTCAGCCTGTACAGCAAGCCGGAGAAGGACATCACAATCTCCCCGGTCTACGGAAACAGCCAGGATCCGGAAGTCAATCTGGCGGAGCAGGACATCATCTCCAACTATTCGGTGACCATCGATCCTTACGAGCACGCCCAGGTAACTACAGATCCCGAAAATCTGGAGAACCTGCCTCTTGGGAAGCGGATCTCCATTTCTGCCACCCCAGACCCGGGTTATCAGCTGCTGGGCATGACCGCGGGAGCCACAGATGAATCCATGTCCACTCTGGAGGAGGGGGGCAGGACCCTGACCTTTACACTTCTTCAGGACAGCAGGGTTTCCATCACGACCATGCCTTCCGTCAGTGTCATCCTGCCGGAGCTGTCAAATGCCGTCTTCACTTCCGATCCGGAAGTTCTGACCGGGCTGACCTCGGGGAGCACGGTGGAAATCCGGCTCACAGCGAATGAGGGCTTCCGGGTGGATCAGCTGAGCGCAGGCGCTCCGGATGAGATCCTGAGCGAGGAAGAAAACGCCAGGGTTCTGAGCTTTACGATGCCGCTCAGCGATGTGTTCATTCGCGCAGAGGTGAACGCCGCAGACAGCCCCCTGCCGGGAGAAGAGCCAGATCTGGAGGATCTTCTGATGGACATGGAGACGGAGAGCGGGACAGAGAGTGGGACAGAGAGCGGGACGGAGAGTGGCTTTTCTGTTTCGCTCCCGGAGCTTAACGCCGGCACCATCGCGGCGGTCCCAGGGGTTTTGAAAAAGCTCGAGGCAGGCGAAAATGTTCAGATCATTGTGACCCCGGACGATGGCTATCAGATCGGTACGCTTACGGCAGCTGTCGAGAACGAGAACGTCACGGATGCCGGGGACGGTTCAAAGGAACTTTCCTTTGTCATGCCGGAGCGGGACGTCCAGGTCACGGTGGATCTCAAAGCCATTGAGCGCCCCTCTTACAGCGTCACAGCCAGCCCGGGCGTGACCATCAGCAGAAGCTCCGCCAAGGCGGGGGAACTGGTGACAGCGTCCTGCGAGGTCGAGGAGGGTGCCTACATCAACTGGAATGTGACAGCAAACGGGTCTCCGGTCTCCTTTGACGCCTCATCGTCCAGCTGGGGGATTCAGTTTATCATGCCGGACAGAGATGTCACGATTGAGGCGAAGATTGAGGCTGTGCCGCAGCAGAAGTTCCATCTGCAGGTCTCCCATGGGACCGGGGATGGCTTGTACGAGGCGGGCACGGTGATCACCGTTACGGCGGATCCGCCGGAAAACGGCTTCCTCTTTTCCGGATGGACTTTCATGACAGGCACCGGAACATTCGCGGACGCGGATGCCTCCACCACGACTTTTACCACCTCCGGGGAGGATACCAGAATCCGTGCCAATTATCGGGATACCGCCACAAACTTCAACATCTCGATACAGTACGGCATGAATTCCGGCACCTACACGGCCGGCTCTACGATCGGGCTGGTCCCGAACGCGCCGGTGATCGGCAAGGAGTTTGATCACTGGGAAGTGTCGGAGGGAGAGATCTCCATTGACAGGCCGGAAAGCTTCTACGCGACGGCGACGGTTGGCAGCAGCGATGCGACCATCACGGCAATCTACAAGGATGGCCCGGCGGAGAGTGAAAACGCGATCTCAGGGATCGACGAGGGCGCGGAGTACCTGAAGGGAAGTACCCTGACCTTCACAGCCTCCGGGGCAGGGATGGACAATGAGACCCCGAATCCCGGGGACTATCGCTACCGCCCGACCGGTTACCAGATCAGCTCGGTAACAGGCAACTGGAATGCATCCCCCTACACCACTTCCATGGCGATCAACGCGCTGGGGGACTACACGCTTATGGTCACTTTCGCGAAGGACATCTACGATGGCGGCACCTGGAACGCGGATGGGACAACGGCTGTGAAGCCGCTTACCTTCCACGTCGTCAGTACCCTCGCGGTGGACACGGGGGATGACACGCCGCTTCTGCCCCTCGGGGCATCTTCCCTGATCTCCCTGATCGGGATCATCTGCCTGGGGATGGTGCTCAGAAAGACGAGACGAGCCCTCAGATGAGGCTGAGGAAGACGGAACGTGAAGAACCGCGCCAGAGCGCGGATTCGGGATTCACCGGCAGGAGGAGCAATATGAGAAACGCAAGGAAGAGAGGATTGAGCTTCGGGATCGCCGTATCGCTGATCCTGACACTGACATCCGGAGCGGGCGCGGGGACCGTCTACGATCTTGACTGGGGGGATACCCCGACCACGTCTGCGCTCGAGTTTAAAGAGGGCAAGGCCTACCTCTACCCAGGGGATAGCCTGGAGGGGGTCATGACCCTGTACATGGGCAAGAAAAACCTGGAGGAAGGGAAAGCCGCCTCCCTGGGCGATAACGGGCAGGGACAGTCCGAATTCACCAATACGACCGGCTCGGTCTATACCATCGAGGATGTATCGGACCAGTTCGACTCCCCGGTTCCCTCCTACCTGGTACGCGGTGTCGGATATGCCATCGAGGTGGTGAACGGGACCGCAGGCAGTGAGGAGAGCGGGCAGGGAAAGTCCTTCTCCGCTGACAAAGTCCATGTGACTTATGATGACGGAAGCACAGAGAGCGTGAAGCCCCAGGCGACCTGGTACGCGAAGGGGACGGAACTCACCATAAAGCCCGATATGGACCATGTGCCGGCAGGCAAGCACTTCGCCAGGTGGGATCTGGGTTACATTGATTCGACTGGCAGTATCGTGGCTGTTGATGACCCTTCCAGCTATGGGCTGGACGGGCTTAGCAAGAAAGCGCTGAAAAAGAAGGAAGTCACCTTCACGATGGACAGCATCGACCACGTGCTGATCTTCACCGCCGATTACGCGGATGGGGAGGAGGAGACAGATCCGCCGGAAACCAACCCGCCGGAAACCAACCCGCCGGA
>CADBUA010000679.1 GCA_902797665.1 uncultured Lachnospiraceae bacterium
ATCCTGATCTTTTGGATCGTCGTAGAGCTCTGTCTCTTTCTGCCTAACCCCCATTCTCAGATCGATATTAATCGATTTATAGCCTCTATCAGGCTGATCCCTCCGGTCTGAGCCCCACTGAATATGAAGGGCGAAGCTTCCTGGAAGCTCCAATGGAGGCACTGCCAGCCTGAGAATGGAGAATGCGGCCTCTGTCCAGCGGTACTCCTGCGCCGCACAGGCCCCGTCGGATGAGTCCTTCTGAACGCTAACCCCTATAGGCCTCTATATGGTTCTGAGATCCGCTCCCAATTCAGGCTCTCTGGCGCAGTCCCGGACCTCATCCCGCAGGAGATGGATCGCGTGTGGAATCGCGTCCATGAAGATATCCATGCACTCCATGCAGGCCTTCGGACTGCCCGGCAGGTTGATGATCAGGGTTTTCCCCCGAATGACAGACACAGCCCTCGACAGCATCGCATGCTTTGTGATCGCCATCGAGCCCGCGCGCATCGCTTCCGCGATGCCAGGGACAATCCTGTCCGCGACCGCCAGGGTCGCCTCGGGTGTCAGATCATGAATCCCGCAGCCGGTCCCGCCGCTGGTGAGAATCAGATCCAGCTGTCTCTGATCCGCCAGGCGGATCAGAGCCTTTTCAAGCGCTTCCCGCCCATCCGGAAGAAGCAGGGTCTCCCGTAGCTGATATCCGTTCTCTGTCAGACGTTCTGAGATTTTTGGTCCACTCAGATCTTCCCTTCTGCCGGCAGATGCAGAGTCAGACAAGGTAATCACGGCTGCCTGGAAAGGGAAGGGATAGCGTTCCAGCGCTCTCTCAATGAATACCGGATCACCGCCGGAGACGTTTCCACCCTCCAGCACCTCCGAGAAAGCCCCCACTTTCGGCATGATGCATTTCCCGACTTTCTCGAAGATCGCGCAGTGGCTGTGGCAGTCTTTCCCAATCTGGGAAATCCGAAGGAGAGGTCCCTCCTCCCCCCGGATCCGCAGCAAGGTCCCCACCGGAAGCTGTCCCGGATCAATGCCGTCTATCTGCAGGTTCTCCCCAAAATCACCTTCAGAAAGCTCCATGCCAACGGCCCGAAGTTCTCTGTTGAATTCATCGATACGCTCCCGGGAGAGCAGACTCACCTGCCTGTGCCAGTTTCCAGCGTGGGCATCCCCCTCAAGCCCCCAGTCCTTCAGCAGAACGCCCGACCGGATATTGTGTTTCTGAATCCCGCGTTTTTCACTGATACAGACCGCGCATATTTTCCCCTCAGTTTTCACAGGCTCCCCCTTCTCTCAGCCGCCGATTTCATTCATGGTCCGCTTTTCCGTCACGTCATCCGCTCTCTGAAAGCAGTTCTCCCACGGTTTTTTCCAGATTGCGGACCGGAACGCTTCCCGGATCTCCTTTTCCAGCACTCCCTCAGCCTTTCCGCTCCTAAGAATTGGCAATAGGTCGATTCCAATATCATAGCAGAGACAGGCTTTCAGCTGTCCGCCTGAGGTCAGGCGCAGACGGTTGCAGCTTTCACAGAACGGCTCCTCCACCGCGCGAATCATTCCGATGAAGCCTTTCAGACTTTCAGACGCATAGTATTCTGCAGGCCCGTTTCCATAGGGGCTTTTACGTCTGCCTTCCTCAAAGATAGCCTCACGGCTGACCGGGCTGAGATCCGGGTACTGCTCTCTCAGAAGCGCCAGGGCCTTCTTAGGAGAAAAAGACCGCTCAAAGGCAGCAGGCCCTAAAGGCATCAGCTCAATCAGACGCACGGAAAGCGGAAGGTCCTCCGCCAGGGATGCCAGCTTCAGGATCTGATCTTTTGTTTCTTCCAGAAGTACCGCATTCAGCCTGGTGCTGATCCCAAAGCTGACAGAAGCGCGGACTGCGTCAAGAACCGCAGAGACGCCGCCTTTCCCTTCCGGAATTCCAGTCAGTCTCCGGTACTGCTGCTCGTTCAGGGTGTCCAGGCTGATGTTGATTCCATCGATTCCGATCGATCTGAGTTTCTCCAGATCCCGGTGAAGCAGAAGGCCGTTTGTCGTCAACGTCACACGCTCCACCCCGGGAATTCTCTTCAGCTCAGAGAGAAAATCCACTGTCCCCTGCCGGACCAAAGGCTCTCCGCCTGTAATCTTAAACCGGGTGATGCCCATCGGAAGCACTGCCCGTACCACTGTCAGAAGCTCCTCAAAGCTTAGTACAGGACCAGTCCCCTCTGTTTTTTCCAAAGGCATGCAGTAGCGGCAGCGGAGATTGCACCGATCTGTCACGGATATCCTCAGGTAATTGATCTCTCTTCCGTATGAATCCTTCATCACTCCGCGGGCATTCCCTTCATTCCCTTTTATTTGTCTCTCTGAGTTTCTCTTTTTCTCTATTTCTCTGTTTTTTCCTGCTTATGTCTTTTTTTCTCTCTATTTCCGGATTCCCTATTCGCTAAAGGTAGCACAAGAGAGAGGGAACATCAACGAGGCAGGGATTTCCAGGAATTGAAGCATGCCTCAAATTTGACATCCATCAATCTGTCAGTCTTATCGTTGTCTTCTTCAGGTCTTTTGGCCTTTGGTTTTTTGATTTTCAGCCCTTTTGCAGGCTTTCCCTGAAGATCTTCCCGCCGCTCTGATTCCGCTCGGGCAGCCTTCCTCCCCGAAAAAAACCGCGGTAATTCCGGCCTTGACACAGCCTGAAATTGCCGCGGATATGATCCCATTTCCATGCTATGATTTCTCAGTCATGCGCTCTGATCTCCCATGCCTGAGAAACGATGATCGGATCTGTCAGCCTGTCACATCAGGGCTTTCGCACACATCTCAAGCTCTTCCGAAACTTTGATGTGCTGCGGACATACGGACTCGCACTTCCGGCAGTGGATACAGTCCGCAGCCCCGTTTCCGCCCTTGAGGAGCTCGGCATACGCTTCCTTCGAGTCCCCGATCTGCCCCATAGAGGATCTCATGTTCATCAGCCGGAAGATATCCGGAATCGGGATCTCCTTCGGGCATCCCTCCACGCAATAGCGGCAGGCCGTACAGGGGATATCGCTGGATTCATGGAAGATCTTCTGCGCCTTCCTGACCGCTTCCATTTCCTCCTCGTTGAGCGGCTGGAAGTCCTTCATGAAGCTTGTGTTATCCTGCATCTGTTCCATGTTGGACATGCCGGAGAGGACAGCCAGGATGCCGTCCAGGGAAGCCACAAAGCGAATGGCCCAGGAGGCGAAAGAGGCATCCGGGTTCACAGCACGGAAGATTTTCTGAACCTCCGCCGGCGGGTTCGCCAGCTTACCGCCCTTGACAGGCTCCATCACCACAATCTGCTTGTTGTGGGCTCTGGCAACCTCGTAGTTCTTTCTGGACTGTATGTTGCTGCTTTCCCAGTCTGCGTAGTTGATCTGAAGCTGGACGAAATCCACATCCGGATGCTCCGTCAGAAGCTTGTCCAGGAGAACCGGGCCTCCATGGAAAGAGAAGCCGTAGTGCCTGATCTCTCCCGCTGCCTTCTTCTCCTTCACAAAGTCCCAGAGATGGAACTTTTCATACTTCTGATAATTGTTCTCCAGAAGGTTGTGAAGCAGGTAGTAGTCAAAGTACCCGGCTCCCGTCCGCTTCAGGCTGGTCTCAAACTCCTTCTTTGCCAGATTTTCCGTTGGAACCATCGCCGCGAAAAGCTTGGTTGCCAAGGTAAAGGATTCTCTCGGGAAGCGCTCCACCAGCGCTTTCCGGATCGCATCCTCGGAACCCGGATAGACAAACGCCGTATCAAAGTAGGTGAAGCCGGAGGCGAGGAAAAGATCCACCATATCGCTGACCTGCTTCACATCAATCCCCAGCCCTTTGCGTGGGAGCCGCATCAGACCAAAACCCAGTTTACCGCTCATAAACTCCTCCCCATTTCAGCCGGGAAGAGACCGCCCTCCCCCGGCAGACTACGCTCCCGGCTGCCGCCGGAGTCTCATCTCAAACCTTCCCTTCAGCGATCCAATGATCGCCGCAGGATATTCAATTCACCCGCGAGCATGGGACCTGTGAAAAAACCAGGCGCAGGCGGGCATATCGCCCCGCATCTGGCAAAGCAAATGGCTCCCGGTACAGAAAGATCCAGAGACCACGGACGGTCTGCCTGGATGCTCTTCTCCTCTTCACAATCTACCTCAGCCGGTTAAGGATTGCAACAAAAATCCTTCAGCTGAATGGAGCAGACAGCAAATGCATCAGCTTCTATGAGCAGTC
>CADBUA010000680.1 GCA_902797665.1 uncultured Lachnospiraceae bacterium
CATGGACAAGGAACTGACGATCAAGTCCGTCTTCCGCTATGCCAACATCTTCCCGAAGGCGATCGCGGCGGTTGCAAGCGGCGCCATTAAGATCGATGGGATTGTCTCCCGGGAGTATGACCTCGACCATATCGAGGAGGCCTACAACGAGGCTGTGAACAACAAGACGGATCTGCTCAAGGTTGTCATTAAGATGAGATAATGGGAGAAGCGATCGGAAAAGATCAGGCTCCAGATGAGGGAGAAAGGCCCGGCAAAAGCCGGGCCTTTTGGCATTTTCTGAAAACCGCGGTCAGGCACGCAGAGCTGAAACAGGCGCCTGTTATGAGGGGAAAGGTCTTAAGAAACTCTTCATGATTTGGTCACTCTTTCTTGTGATATACTTAAGAAGTTCCAAACATGCCACAATACAATGATATTTTTCGATTTCCACTTCATATCAATCGGCTGAAAGAATGAAAAAGCAAGAGAAAAAGTATAAAAAATCAATTCCCTTTGATCTTTCTGATTTTTTTACAAAACTGAAAATCCCGATGCAGTTGAAAAAGAACCCGTTGAAAAAGAGACAGCTTCTTCTTCCTGCACTTCTGCTGGTGAGTGTTTTCGCCATCATCCTGATTGTGCTCCTCCTCCGCGCGCAGCGGACAGTGATCGTTCTGGACAGCAGGAGCCTGGAGATGCTTCCAGGGGAGGTGTACACATTTTCGGTCGATGGGCTGCCGAAAAAGCATGATGCCAGTGAGCTGAACTGGTCCTCATCAAATCCCGAAGTCGCTTCGGTGGAAAATGGCATCCTAAAGGCAAATGCCGCGGGAGGGGCGGTCATCACAGCCTCCTTTGGCAAAGCGGAGGTCTCCTGTGATGTCGAGGTCATCCTGAAGGGTTACGTACAGATCGATGGAGATCATTATTTCTATTTTGACGATGGCAGCTTTGCCACGACGGAATGGGTGGAAATCGACGGGGTAAAGAAGTGGTTTCAGACCGATGGAAAAGAGATTGTTCCGACCCGGATGATCGCCTTCACCTTCGATGATGGACCAACCCCCTACACGGAGGATGTGCTGAAGGTACTGAAGTCCTATGGCAGCACGGGAACCTTTTTCCAGTGTGGGTATGAAGTGGCGGACCATGCTGAAGTGGAGAAGATGATCATAGAATCCGGATCGGAGATCGGGAGCCATACCTGGGATCATGTCAGCCTGGACAAGCTGAGCGGCCCGGACATTCAGGCAACCCTTCAGAAGACCAGTGATGAGATCTTCAAGTACAGCGGGGAGCGCCCTGCTCTCCTGCGACCTCCTTACGGAGCGGTCAGCCAGACGGTGAAGGATTCCGCGGGCATCCCCCTCATCATGTGGAATATCACAGATGAAGGCCTGTATGATGAAAGCTACATCCTCACGGCGAACGCCATCCTGAGAAATCCCCAGGACGGAGACATCGCTCTGATGCATGATTCACATGCCTACTGCATCGACACTGTCAAGTATGCGATTCCGATCCTGATTCAGAACGGATTCCGCGTTGTCAGTGTCTCTGAACTGGCGGAGGCGAAAGGGGTCGATCTGAAAAATGGCTATCAGTATTTTACAATCACGGGAGCTGAGTAATTCCCGGAAAATATTGCATAGTGAATATTGTATTGCGAATAGTAAATATCGTATTTGCGTGTATGCGCTCTATCATGCGCATTCCATGTTCGATATCGATGGCAGTCTTTAAAATAGAGCGTAACGCAGCAGCCTGAAAATATGCCCGGCTGCTGCCTTTTTATGCCAGAGAGGGAGAATCTGCGAAAAAGGCGCGAGCGGGCATAGGCCGTAGAGGCAGCGGGCAAATCCGAATGGTCCCAGGTATATCCCGCTGACCTGACTTTCAGGCTTTGAAAAGCTGAAAGACTGAAGGAAAGAGAATGACAGCGCTTATCTAAAGGCGGATCAGAAGCATGTAGACACAGGTTCCGGCCAGGATGGAGAGAAGCATGTTTCGCTTCCAAAGGTGAAGGAGAGCGCTGACGGCAGCGCCCAAAAGCGCCGGGGCCCAGGCTGAGAGAGGTCCGGCAAAGGAGAGGTCCTTCAGGCAGTAGACCAGCAGCATCGCCATGGCTGCCCGTGGGAGCATATCCCCGAGATATCTGAAAAAGCCCGGAATCTTTTTCCCTGTTCCGAAGAGGAGGAAGGGAAGAAAACGGCAGAGGCCGGTGGCGAAGGCCGCGATCACGATGGTAATGAGGAGCTGATTTCTGCTCATGCGCTGACCTCCTTTTCTTTCTGCCTGTCTCTCCAGCTGCTGCCTCTGTAGTCGAGATAGAATCCGCAGGTTATGATGGCCATGGCCGCAAGAAGAAAGCGACCGGTCCCCAGCGTCAGAAGGCTCAACAGGGTGGCTCCAAAGCCGAGGAGAGTTGGAAAAAAGAACTGCTGTCGGCTCATTTTTCCCGCACGATGGAGCCTGTAAGCGTCAGATGTCTGTTCGCTTACGATCACTGTGAATAACGCGGTCATACTGAAATCAATCCCGGTCAGATCCAGCGTAATCAGTTCTCCGGCGATGGTGCCGATCAGGCTCCCCAGAACCCAGTAAAAATGATCCATTCCTGAAAGCGTCGTATACCATTTCTCAGGAGACAGTCCCTTTTCGGGCTCTTCCAGCACAAGAGAAAAGGTTTCGTCCGTCAGGGCAAAGATTGCATAGTCTCTCCAGGGATGGCGGAGTTTCAGGTATCTTTTCAGCATTGTGATGCCGTAGAAAAGATGCCTGGCATTGATGATGAGGGACATCAGAAAGCTTGTCAGCGGGGCGAAAGAGGCGCACATGATCGGGATCAGAGCAAATTGGAGGCTTCCCGCAAAAATGAAGATACTGCTAAAGACCGCAGCCCACCAGGGAAGTCCTGCGGTTTTTATGCTGATGCCGTAGGCAGTGCCCAGAAATACATAACCGGTTAGCACCGGGATTGTTTTTATAAAAGCTTTTTTATACATTTTTCTCCTCGCTTATAAAAAGTTTATATAACGTACCATATATCCATGAAAAAGGCAATTGTTCTGGAGGATCGCTCCGCTTTCAAGGCCTGCCAGGCCTACTCTCATGCCCTGTCCTGAGGGAACAGGGCTCCCCTTGCCCTGGGGGGAACTGGGGAGGAAAAGGCCAGATGCTCCCTGGAAGATGGAAATCCTGTTCAGCGGGAAGCATTCGCCTGCCATATCGCGCCCATTTTTCGCAGATTCTCACGCCTGCGGGTAACGCGTCTCATCTGCTGACAGGAGCCTGCGCCCGGCCGAATGCCGACAGGAGCCTGCGACTGGACAGCTGAAGGATTTTTATGATTGACGGGCAGAAATAAATGATATAAAGTTTACTCTGGTAACTGTTGAACAAAGATTGACATTCGCTTGAACTTGATTAACAGAGATAAACGGGGATCCCAGGCGATGCAGATCTTCCAAAGCGGTCTTCCCTGGAAGTGCCAGGGAGCTGTATCTGCCTGAAGGGTCTGGGCGACCGCTTCCAGGCTGCCTGCCTTCTTCTGTCAGGCAAAAGGGAGGTTTTTTTGAGAGCCTGTGATCTTGATCCCGTGATCGTGATAGAGAGAAACATCAATGAGCTGACATCTATTCCGGAGCTCTTTGAACATGCTTTTGCGGAACCATTGGCGCTGGAGGCATCAGCCAGGATGAAGCCCGGCAGATTCTGATGCTTTTGGGGGTAAAGGAGGAAAACATGGGCAGCAAGACAATAGCAGTTAGATATCTCAGCAGGGGCGGAAATACAAAAAAGCTGGCGGACGCGATTGCCCAGGCAGCAGGTGTGAAGGCGGAGAGCATTCCCTCGCCTCTCGAGCAGAAGACAGATGTCCTGTTTTTGGGTGCTGCCGTCTACTGGGGCGGGATCGACGGGAAGATGAAGGAATATATCCGCTCTCTTGAGCCGGAGAAAGTGGGGAAGGTCGTTGTGTTCTCCAATTCGTCCCTGACGGAGCGGGCGTATCCTGGGATCAGGAAGCTTTTGGATGGTCAGGGCATCAGGACGGAGGATGACAACTTCTACTGCCGGGGACAGTTCAGGGGACTCTATAAGGGACGTCCCAACGCGGATGACCTGAAAGAGGCAGCGGCGTTTGCAGGAAAGTATCTCTGATCAGAGAACCCTGCCTGCTTTCTTCCTGGAACTGGAACTTTCACATGATCCTCAGGATATTTAAGGAGGTAATACATGGCATCTATCTACGATTACTCTGTACCGCGCACCGATGGCTCTCAGCTTTCCCTCTCCGATTTTCAGGGGAAGGTCATGCTGATTGTCAACACCGCCACTGGCTGCGGCTTCACCCCGCATTATGAGCCGCTGGAGAAGATGTACGAGCAGTATCATGAGCAGGGCTTTGAAATCATTGATATCCCCTGCAATCAGTTTGCCGGCCAGACCCCGGGAACCGACGAGGAGATCCATCAATTCTGCACCCTGAAGTACAACACCCAGTTTCCGCAGATGAAGAAGTCTGATGTGAACGGGGAGAACGCCCTGCCGCTCTATGGCTATCTGAAGAGTGAGAAAGGTTTTGAGGGCTTTGGAAAAGGCCCCAAGGCGCTGGCGATGGGCGTCATGCTGAAGAAGATCGACAAGGGTTACAAGAACAATCCGGATATCAAGTGGAATTTCACCAAATTTCTGGTGGATCGCAGCGGGAAGGTCGTTGCGCGCTTTGAGCCCACTGAGGACATGAAAAATGTCGAACAGAAGGTGAAAGAACTGATCTGAGGACAGGGCCCGAAAGCTTAGAAACATAGAAGCATTTACGCATATACGCATAGAAGCCCCACAATCCCCGAGCCTTTCAATCCTTCAAAAGAGTTGGATTCTCGGGAAAGGGAAGGACCAGCTCTCTTTTTGGGCCCGGGAAGTGAGCCTGCATCGTACTTTTGTCCGGCCTTTGCTTTTGAACTGCATGATCTCGCCTGGCGACAAGCGGCCAAAGCGGACTGGACAGTTACATCTTTCGGGACTTCTTTGACGATCCGAAGCGGCATCAGAAAGCTGATGCCGTTTTTTCTGCCAGCAGAAAAA
>CADBUA010000681.1 GCA_902797665.1 uncultured Lachnospiraceae bacterium
CAGGGTTCTGGGAGCCGTGATCATATGAAATTCAGGTGAAATCCATGCATGTAGAAGAGAGTTCCAGGAAGCTCTGCAGCTTTGTTATTGCCTTTCTGCCTCTGTTTTCGATCTATAAAAGCCCGATTCCTAAGGTGGATCTCGGGCTCTTTGCCCTGATGGGAATCATCCTTCTGAGCATTGTCAGACATGAATGTGAACTGAAGTTAAATGAAGATACGGGACCGTGGATTCTGTACATTGTTCTGATTCTGCTGTCTATTGTTCCGGAGATCAAGAATCTGAATGTCACATATCTGATGACGTTCAAAAACATCCTTTACGTTCTGATTCTGGTCATTGCCATATCGGGAGAGTGGCTGGACTATCCATTAATGCTAAAATACAATCGCTGTCTGGTAGATTTCTCCACTGCCTATATGATCGCTCAGACAGTCATGCATTATGCGTTTTCTTACCCTTTGTATGGCTTTATTCCGAATCTCGTCACGGATCAAAAGTACGTCGTAAGTATGGACAGTCTGCTGACCACAAATCCATTGCGTCCAATGTCCGTGTTCTATGAGCCATCTCATTATGCGGTGTTCGTGCTGCCTGATCTTTTGATCTCTCTGTTTGACAGTGAACACAGGTCTGTGAAAAGAGCCCTCTGGGAAACTCTCGGCATCATTTTGTCGACATCCGGTGCGGGAATTCTGTTTACGGCCATTGCCTGGTGCATCTATCTGGGGATGATGATCCTCACGAGGCGGGAATACAGATTTCTCCCTTTTTTGCTGCCATTCATTGTCTCAGGCGGTTGGTATTTCAGCAGAAGACTGGAGTTCATGTGGGCTATAGAACGGATCAATGAGTATTTCTCAGACGGTGTTGATGGAGGACGGGCCGGGGGCTACAGAAGTGTCCTTGCTCTGAAGGGCCTGGATCTTGTGTTTGGCCGTGGCTTTGCCGCACCGGAGAAGGATTATCCAGGTCTTTTTTTCACCAGCTGGTCTTTTATTCTGTACTGCCTTGGGATGATCGGAATCGTTTTTTATGGATATCTCTTCTGCACTTTGATCAGGAAATGCAGGACGAGGCTCATGATGATCCTGCTCATGTTTTACGCGGGAATCGCGGCGGCACATACAGTGTTTAATGGATTCAACTTCCTGTTTTATTTTTCATTTCCTGCAGCACTGGTTATTTATACGAGAAATCAAACACAAAGCAGAACGCCTTCATGGACGATATCAACTCAAAACAAGGATTTCGATGATCTTCATTCGCGTGGGGATAATCCAGACCGGAGGAAGCTACATAGTGGGAAGATGGAGCAGCTCGAATGAAAAAAAGCGATACCGCGGTAGTCATAGTAAATTATAAGGGGATCAAGGACACAGAAGAGGCAGTGGAAAGCCTGAAACACTCAGAGCTTCCGGTTGACCTCATTCTGGTCGATAATGGCTCACCTGATCAGGAGGGGAAAAGGCTTACAGAGAGATATGAGAAAGAAGCCAGAGTCATTGAGAATCCTCTCAATTTGGGATTTGCGGGAGGGACAAATCTGGGGATTCAGCTGGCATTGAATCAAGGATATGAGTTTATCCTGCTTCTCAACAATGATACACGGTCAGACCCGAAGATGGTTGGAATCTTAAGAGAGCATTGCAGTGAAGATACAGTATCGGCTCCGGCCATCTATTACTATGACAGGCCAAATGTTCTGTGGTCCGCGGGCGGCAGGATGTATCCGGAGAAAGGAATTGGCTTATCGGAACATCAGGGAGAGACAGATCAGGGGCAGCTACGAGAGCACAGCTGCACCTTTCTGAACGGCTGCTGTATGATGCTGCACAGAAAGACTCTGGAACAGACAGGACTCTTCGATGAGAGCTATTTTATGTATGTGGAGGATGTGGATTACTCCGTAAAGCTCCTAAAGCACGGAGTCAAAATGATTGTATGTCCGGAGGCGAAGCTCCTTCATAAGGTCGGATCAAAGCCGAATCAGTGGAATGCCTTCAATATCTATTACAATACGAGAAATCGGATCAGGATGATTCAGAAGAATCCGGAAGTATTTGGCATCAGAGCGATGATCTTCACGCTCACAAGCAGATTTGTCTGGCTGATGAGAGATCTCATCATGGGCAGAAAACGGTGGAGGGCCTTCTGGTGGGGGATCAAGGATGGCCTTTCGGGTGCTACAGGAATGTGTGCATATGATCTGAAGAAAATAGAGTAGCAGAAAAGATGAATTAGAACAAAAGTATAAGAGCAAATGTATTAGGAAAAATAAGAACAAAAGATAAGATATTCTGTGAAGAAAATAGCAAAAGAATGTATTGAAATTTGCAAAATTTACAAAAGATAAATATACTTAGAAAAACAAGAAAACAGTAGAAGACCCAAAAGCCAAAAGAACAGAAGAACAGGAAACTGAAAGATCAGAATACTAAATGATCACAAAATAAGATAAGATACAGCAACATAATATAATATAACGTGATATAATATCATCGCACATAAGATAATATTAAAACAATCAAAAACAGGAATGAAGTGATGGATCGTTCCGGCAAAAGACAGAAATGATTTTTAATGGCATACAATCAGTAAATAAAGTGTTTGTGCTATGTCCGGCAGGTTATAAAACGGGAGGAACAGAACTGGCGCATCAGCTGGTCTATGAGCTGAACCAGATGAAGGTGGAATCTTATATAACATACTTCTCAAAAGAAAAGAACATCAGAATCAATAATGATTTTCTGTGCTATGTAGATTCTTTTCTCAATTTGGCTGATGTGGAAGATAGAAGTGAGAATGTTGTGATTGCGCCTGAGACCGCTGTGAATCTACTCGACATGTTTATCAAAGTTCAGAAATGTGTCTGGTGGATGAGCGTCGACAATTTCATTGCTTCCTTCTGCGGCATAAGGGGCTCACTGAAGGCATATGGGTTCAGAACAACTCTGGGGCGGCTCTACGGAGGGATGGTGAAAAGCTATAAACTGGATAAGAATTATTATAACTTTTACCAGAGCGAGTACGCCAGACAGTATCTGGAAAGAAACGGGTATCAGAATCGGTATAGACTTTCAGACTACCTGAATCCAGTGTATTTTTCATCAGGAAATATGCCTGAAGAACGGTCAGATCAAGTGATCTACAATCCTCAGAAAGGATATGCCTTCACAAAGAAGATCATTCATGCATCTCCTGATCTGACATGGATTCCAATTCAAAAGATGTCAAACAAAGAGGTTGTTCATCTTCTGAAGAAAAGCAAGGTCTATATCGACTTCGGAAATCATCCCGGAAAGGACAGGATTCCCAGGGAGGCAGTGATCTCCGGATGTTGTGTCATAACAAACAAAAGAGGGGCAGCTGCTTTTTACGAAGATATACCAATCGATGATCGGTTTAAGTTTGAGGAGGATCAGCAAAATATCCCGAAGATTGTAAGAGAGATCCGGGAATGCATGTCGGATTACCCTCAGAAAAGTAAGCAGTTCGAAACATATCGAAAAAAAATACGAGGTGAAAGAAAACAGTTCTTGTCTGATATAAAAGATATATTCATATAATAAGAAAGAATCATGAGGTGCATGATCCAAAAAGTAACTGAGATGAGACTCAAAACCAAACAAAGAGAATAATTAATACATATATCAAAATAACTCAAACGTTAAATAATCATATTTCTCTCTTAACTGAACTTGCTGCTTTGGTATGTTCTACATCGTAGAAAGATGAGTGAAAGCAGAATTATAAAATAAGGAAATGACAGGTACGACACCTAGCATCAAAAAGAATTTAGTATATAATACACTATACCAAATCCTGCTCATTGCGATACCATTGATCACAACCCCCTATGTGACACGTGTTTTAGGAGCCTATCAGATTGGCATCCAGAGCTATACCGCTTCGATTGCCTCCTATTTTACGCTTTTTGCCTCAATGGGAAAGGCTTATTATGGACAGCGGGAGATCTCGATTGTCAGGGACGATCAATATGTGCGTTCGAAAAAGTTCTGGGAGATTGAATTACTGACCGCAGGAACGACAGGACTTGTTTTGACTGCATGGTTTCTTTTGATTCTTCTCAGCTCCAAATACAGACTGTATTTCATGATATTGAGTATTTCGATTGCATCGACGGCTTTTGACATCTCATGGCTGTTTATCGGTCTGGAAGATTTTCTATCGGTGGTTGTTCGAAATACGCTCATTCGTTCTGCAGGGTTGATCTGTGTCATTACGCTGGTGCGGTCGCCAGACGATCTCGCGCTATTCATGACCATAAATTCCATCGTCCTTCTGGTGAGTAATCTTACCCTGTGGCCTGTTTTGCGGAAATATATACAAAGAGTGCACCTGAAGGATCTGCAGATCTTTTCACACATGAAAGGTCTTTTCGTATTTTTTCTTCCATCGATCGCAATCAGCATCTATACAGTGCTGGACAAAACCATGATTGGGTTCATGGTGGAAGATAAGGCAGTCAGTGGATATTATGACCTTTCCATCAATATGATTCGGATGTTCGAGACAATGCTTTTTTCGCTGAATACTGTGATGGCTTCTAGAATGGCCTACCTGTATTCTCAGGACCGAATCAGTGAAATGAATGAGAGGGTGAGCAGATCTCTTGATTTTCTGATTCTGATCGCGATTCCCTCTGCTTTTGGGATGGCAGGTATTGCTGCTGGTTTTGTTGATTGGTATTTTGGGGAAGGATACCATGAATCGAGTATTCTGATCGGCCTTCTCTCTCCTCTAATTGTTATTGTCTGTATCAGCAGCGTGTTAGAACATCAGTACATTACACCGATCAGACAGAAGAGAAAGAGCAATATCATTATCATAATTGGGGCATTTTTGAATTTCTCTCTGAATATACTCCTGATTCCAAGATTCGAGGCTGAAGGCGCAGCAGTTGCTTCAGTTGTAGCGGAGGCGGTGATCAGCTGTCTTTATCTATATATAAGTCGCGGATTCATCACAATCCTCATGCTTTGGAGAATATGTCGGAAACGATTACTGGCAGCACTTTCAATGTTTGCCATTATAATGATAGTTGGGAAAGCTAGTTTTCATGGACTTCCGATGCTTGTGTTACAGGTATTAGCAGGAGCAACTATGTATTTCTTAAGCCTTATTGTTTTGAAAGACAAAACAATGGTGAATTATATAAAAAAGTATCGAATCGTTTGAGAATCTAAGATAAGGATACTATAAAGGCACACGAGATATACAAGAAATAATAGACAAAGCAAAGCGGGAAAACAGTTAAAAGAATGCAGTGTACAAGAGATAAGCCATAAAGTGAAAAAATAGC
>CADBUA010000682.1 GCA_902797665.1 uncultured Lachnospiraceae bacterium
AAGAATATAATAGCATACACAATAAAATATTAAGCGTTTATAAGATTATATGCATTAAAAATTCGTGGATTTCTATTTATAAAAGTGTATGTATATGGATAAAAAATAATGAATGATATAATGGAATAAAATTCAGATACATATAGATGTGTATAAGAGATAGAGTATGGAGCTGGAGCTGGAGCTGGATCTGGATCTGGAGCTGGATCTGGATACCGGTACAGTCTCATCTCTATCCGCGCTGGGGGACTTCAATCAGAATTGAGGGATCATCCAGAATTGAGGGATCATCGAGGAATACAGGCTCTTATACTCCGGCCAGGCGAAATTGCCAGCTCAGCCTGAAGATTGGCACGAAAGGGCGGAGATCTCTGAATGAAGCACAGAGCGGCATGGAGAACTTCCAGTTGTCCGCCGAACGGGCATAAAAAATCCGCTCATCTGGAGCCATGCTCCCCATTGGCTTCAGATGAACGGACTGATGAACATTGAAGAGGTAACCCCCGCTCCCCTTTCTTGTTGTCTAAACAATATCATGCTTTCGCCGGAAAGAAATGAAGAAAAAATGAATGAGAGATGAAGAGATCTTGACGGAATCATGAACAGATACTTAGGATCGCGTCCCTGATCTGGAGAGGAATCGGGTATGTCATTCAGGGAATTCAACAGGAATTCCGGTTTCATATGCTTTCTGATGCTCAGACTGTAGAAGTCTATAGTACGATAAGCCTGTGCGTGTTTCCCGGGGAATTCCAGGGCCGCCTCTGCGTGCCCTCCGCTGGATTTGGAGAAGGCCGGATGACTTTCCCCTGCGTGTGGACAGGGAGAAGGGGTTTGTGTTTCTCCAGAGAGCACACAGGCTGGATCTATGTGTTATAATCTCCTCCTGAAATAGCGGCAGTTTTCGACAGATCCAGAGCATGCGGCCCTGGATTCTGAAAAAGATGGGGACGTGCATGCCGCAGAAAATGCGGGAGGATTCGATCCCTTCAGAAGAGTCAATACGCTGGACTTGGCGGAAAATCAGTCCAAAGAGTCAGAATCAGATGGAATCAGTTGGAATCAAATGGGATCAAGATAGGAGACAGAAAGAGATGGATTCCTTCAGACCGGAGAGAAACAGCAGGAATGCGGACAGGAAGTTTAATGAATATTTTCTTTCAGGGATTCTGAGCGTGATGGCGGCGAATCTCACGATTATCGTGGACAGCATCATCGCTGGGCGGATGCTGGGGGAGCAGGCTTTAGGGGCGATCAACTTCTTCAATCCCTTCAGCCAGTTTTTCTTTGCGCTGACCGTATGGCTTGGCTTTGGCGCCTCCTCTGTCATAGCCAGAATGCGTGGCAAAGGGGAGGAGAGGGACGCGGATAAGACCTATACCGTGACACTGTCTCTGGCGGTTTTCTCCGGTCTGATTTTCACCGCCCTGATGCTGATCTTTAAGGACCCTCTGGTGAAGGCCCTGATGACCGATGTCAGCCTCCAGGGACCGGTGAAGGCCTATTATCTGGCTTACACCCTGGGAAAGCCTTTTGACCTTGTGTATGGGTGTATGCTCTATTTTATCCGGATCGATGGAAAACCGCACTTCACGACCGTGATCGTCACCGTTTCGAACCTGATCAACATCGTGTTTGACGTGATTCTGATGGGGCCAGCAGGCCTTGGGGTCATGGGTGGCGCGATCTCGACGGATATCGGGATCGCGGTGGCTCTTTCCCTGATCCTGTATCACTATCTTGCCGGCCACAACACAATCAAACTGGATTTTTCCGTCTTCAGGGAGCCTGGGCATGCATTTGGCCTTCTTGCCGAGGTCCTGACAACGGGGCTCTCCAGTGCGCTGAATACGCTTTTGGTGAGTGTGCGCCATTTCTTCTTCAATTTTCTGGCCATCGAACTCGGGGGAGCTGCGGCTTTTTCCGGGCTTGCGATGATCAATGCCAGCTCGATTTTCATCTCGAGTTTTCTCACCGGCGCGATGCATGCACTGATTCCACTCATGGGGATTTTCTACGGGGAAAAGGATTATCCCAATCTACGCTCGGTCTTTTACAGGGCCATGGCTGTGACACTGGGATCCGCTTTCCTTGCCAACGTGCTGATCGCTGTATTTCCGGGGCATCTGGTGCGTTTCTTCGGAGTGGAGAAGGCTGAATTTCTTAAAGCGGGAGTCGATGCCGTACGTGTAAATTCATTCTCCTTTGTTTTTATGTGCCTGGTCACCCTCTTTCTGAACCTGTACATGGTGCTTGGATATAAGAAAATCTCCTCCACCATCGCAGTTCTCAGCAAAGCAGCACTCGCGATTCCGTCTGCCTGGCTGCTCTCCCGCGCATTCGGGCTCATGGGACTCTGGCTTTCCTTCCCCATTTCCCAGATCCTGACCCTGGTGGTGGTCTTCCTGATCATTGTGTATGTCAGAAGGAAGTCGAAGGGGCGCTACAAGGATTTCTTCCTCCTGGATCAGAAATCCGAGGATGAGCTCTTCTCCCTCTCTGTGACAGCAACAAAGGAGAATGCCTCCAGGATCTCGGAGTATCTGGACAATGCCGTCTCAGAACTGACGGGAGACCGAAAAAAGGCCAGAGGTGTTGCCATGGTCAGTGAAGAGATCGTGGCGGATATCACAAACCGCGCCAAAGGGACCGTCAACGTGGATGTTCGGATTGTCCGGGAGATGGATGGTTATTCGGTCTGGATCCGGGATGACGGAGTTCTCTACCAGGCGCCCGAATCGGGGGAGGAGAGTGCCTTCAGCGAGGTGGAAGTCGCGAAGATGATCTCAAAGAGCCTGGAGCGATCGAATCTTCTGGGCTTCAACCGCGCGGTTCTCTACATCTGATCCGGAGGGACGGGACTTATGGCAGAGAGCGAAGCAGAGGAGTGAAGAAAAAGAAACAGAAAAAAGCCACAGGAGGAGAGCAAACGCATGCCAGCCGACCTTGATTGGAGATTTATGTGGGGCTCTGCAGCATCCAGAAGCAGGTCCGCCTTTCATCAGGCGATAGGAGCCTGCGCTGATCCTCGCATCTCAAGGAGCCTGCGCCTGGACTGGTACAGGATTTTTTTCAGAGCATGTCCAGGAACTGGTCAATTCAGCCTCTCAGGTTTTTGATAAGCTTTCGCGTCAGGAGAAATAATTAAGTAAAAATCCCCAATTGCAAGCGGGGCTTTTGAGCATAAGGTCAACAATTGGTTTTAAGGGATTTCGAGACACATAGACCAGCCTGGATT
>CADBUA010000683.1 GCA_902797665.1 uncultured Lachnospiraceae bacterium
ACGCAAAGGTCTTTTATGCGATTACGAACAAAGAAAGCAATCCACTCTTCAAGCCGGGGGCGAAGTATCTGAGCGTGGAAAGCAAAAGAAAGGGGAAAACTCTTACAATCAGCCTGAAGAACAAGAGTGACACAAAGAAACTCTGGCATGCTGCCATGACGGTGATTTTTCTAAAAGGAGACAAGGCTGTCGGAATCGGGGACGGCTATGTGGAGAGCATCGGGAAGGGGGGAAGCGCGATAGTGAAAGTAAAGTGCAGCAAAGATTTTAGCAGTGCAAAAGTCTATCCGATGGTATTTCTGAAGAAGATGACATGACAGAGAACCACCCGAATCTCTCTCCGCGCCTTCCTCCCAGCTGGAGGGGCGCGGGGAGAGGCTGCGAGGGGAAAGTCAAGGCCAGGAAAAAAACAGAAAAGACAGAAAAAACAGAAAAAACAGAGAAAACAGAGAAAACAGAAAAGACAGAAAAAACAGGGAGGAAAACTGTTTATTTCGCAGCTGTAAAGGCGCAGGCTCCTGCAGGCATTCGGCCGGGCTGAGGCTCCTGCGCCCGCACTCGAAGTGCGCTCAACCTTTGCCTTTGAGGCATATTACTTCACTTTGCGCAGCAGGTGCGCAAAGCGGACTGGACAGTTCCAGCAGGAGGATGCATGGGGATCAAAACAGAGGATTTCGTAAAGAATATACCGCCGAAAGAGATGACGGAGGGGATTGACTGGCTTGGCATCCTGGATGCTTTTGAGCCCGCGGACATTGAGGAAAAGTATATCAACGAGTGCGCAAGACGCAATCAATTTGATACCTGCTACAAATGGGAAGAGGAAGGACATCCCAGTAAACCGATAGGAGAAAGACTTGACACCATCAAAAGATATTTTATACGAATACGTGAAGAATTGGCAGAATGCGCGAAACGGATTGAAACGGAAGGGATCAGTCCTGCGGCCTATCATAACGCCAGAGGGACCCTCATAAAAGCGATCGGTGAAAAAGGGGCTGTGGAGTATAACCGCCGCGAGTATGAGCGACTGGGGGAAGAGGGAAGACTGAAACAGCAGGAAGCGTATCAGCGCTGGATCGAGGAGAGAGACAAAAGAGCGGAGCAGGAAAAGGAAGAGGAAGAAGCGGAGTACGATTGGGGATTCTGGGAGCCTGAACCTGCCTCTGTGCATGAAAAGATTGTAAGAATCCGAAAGGGTGTTCTGAAAAGTAATGGGAAGCCGCTGGTGCAGCGGGAGTTTGCCAGATACATTGAATATCCGATCAACAAGTACGCAGAGGCAGAGAAGACAGACCGCTGGTATGTTTCAGATGGACCTGAGAGTCCGGTGGAGGATGATCTTCTGGATAAACTGATTATGATCTGCCACGCGAATCCATATTGGTTGTATGACCTGTATTCAGACGCGAGCGATGCAGAGTATGAAACCACAGATCCGTCAAATCCGAAAGATTATCCTTGTGTGTTTGCCTCGCCGGAAGTGATCCTGAAATGGATAGAGGAAAAGAAACCAAGGAGTACACGCTGGATCAAAGCGGAAATGAAATAAGGGGGCAAACAGGATCCGACAGCGGAAAGCTTTCGGATCTGGCAGATGCAGGGACAGTTAGATGCCCGCGCGTCAATTGTTGCGCGGATTCTCACGCGCGCGGATCCGTTTTCGTCAGATTCTGAGCAGCAGCTATGGGGAGAAAACCGATCTGCTTGCTGAGCTGAATCCGCGACGGGACAGCAATGAGAGGACCCTGCTGGCCTGCCTGGGATATCTGGCTTCTGATCCTGCGAATCAGTCCGTATCCATTCCCGATCGGGAGATTCGGAATGAGTTTCTGCGGCAGCTCATCTGGGGCGTGAAGGCAGCGTATTATGCGGCCCATGAACACTGGCTGCGCATCCGTGAACTGCCTGGAGGAAATGGATCTGTTGATTTGGCCTTTCTCCCAAAGAAAAATGGGAACTGCCCAGGCTGAGGCTCCTGCAGGCATTCGGCCGGGCTGAGGCTCCTGCGCC
>CADBUA010000684.1 GCA_902797665.1 uncultured Lachnospiraceae bacterium
AAGCAAGAGTAAGGAAAGAGTAAGGCCAGAGCCAGGCAAAACTAAATTGAAAGGATAGCAAATCAATAATAAATTAAATAAAGTAAATAAAATAATATATTAGATAGGAAGAAAGCACAAAATTAAAAATAAAAATGATAATAAAGTTAAGAATAAAAGAAAAAATAAAATAGAAAATAATGGCAAAGAATAAAGAAACATAGGTAAAAATCATGACAAAGAATGAAGGAAGAAATAAAGGCAAAAAATGAAGGCAAAAACAAAAGGAGAGGCATCGCCTCTCCTTATTGCATGGACAGCTATGAGGCCTCTAAGAGGCAGGCGCTTTCTTTTCTGAAAGCTGGAATGCCGGGTTGCTATGCTTTCCCTTTTTCGGCCGGGTTTTCAGCGTTCAGCCTCAGTCCAGCCCGTAAAGCTCCCCATACTTATTCTCCAGGTAGTCGATGTAGTATTCCGGTTTGAAGGCTTCCCCGCAGACGCGCTGGATGATCTCAGACGCAGTGAGACTGGCTCCATATTGATGAATGTTGGTCTTCAGCCAGCTGATCGGGGCCAGATAGTCTCCTGAGCGGAGCGCTCCGTTGACATCCAGATCCTGAAGCATCCTGTGGTAAAACTGTGCACCGAAGGCAGAACCCAGGGCGTAGGTCGGGAAGTAACCGAAATCTCCGCTCGACCAATGGACATCCTGAAGGAGCCCCTGGGATGCCTTTGTGATCTCGATCCCAAGGTACTCCCGGTATTTGTCATTCCAGGTCTGGTCAAGTCTTTCTGTGCTGATGGATCCGTCAAAGAGACCCTTCTCGATCTCATAGCGGATCAGGACATGGATGGGGTAGGTCAGTTCATCTGCCTCTGTCCGAATCGGAGAGGGAGTGGAAAGATTGACTGCCCGATAGAAGGTCTCCAGGGGGACTTCCCCGAGCTCTGCCGGGAAATAGTCCTGGAGATGCGGATAGCAGTACTCCCAGAAAGCGTGAGACCGACCCAGGTAATTCTCGCAGAAGCGGGACTGGCTTTCATGCATGGCAGAGGAAACCCCGTAGGAGAGGATCGAGCCGTCATAGCGGGGATCGATGTTGTGCGCGTACCAGGCATGCCCGGTCTCGTGGATCGTGGAGAAGATGGCCGAGACGATGTCATTCTCGACATATTTTGTCGTTGTCCGGCAGTCATTCTGTGAGAGCCAGCTGGTGAAGGGGTGCTCCGTTTCATTCTGATATCCCCAGCTGGGTTCAAAATGGAGAAAGGGGAGCAGAAACTCGTGGGTGAAGGCTTTCTGCCTGTCGGCCGGGTAGTATCTGTGAAGAATGGAGTCGTCGATCCTTTCCGCTTTCGAGACTCTCTCGATCAGGGGCAGCAGGCGCTCCTTCACGGTCTCAAAGAAGGGATCGTAGAAGGCAGTCGAGCTTCCGGGTTCATAGTCATTGAGCATCTCATCATAGAGGGGCTTATCGGACTTCCGGTATCCGATCAGGACTTTTCTGGATTCGATGATCTCTCGGAGCAGCGGCTCAAAAAGGCTGTAATCATCCGTATACTTGGCTTTCAGCCAGATGAGGTAACTGCGCTCGATGAGCTTTTTGTAGTCGAGATATACATCCCTGGGGATACAGACGATGTCAGAAGCCTCCTTATAATATAGGGAGGCCTCTTTCCTGAGATCCCGGTTCAGCGTCTCGTCGCTTAAGATCTCCTGGAGAATCTCCATCATCCCTCTGTCTGTGCTGATGTCGAACAACTCGCCGGACAGAAAAGCCGTCCGCTCATCCCGATAGGCGTTCCCATCCGGCGGAGCGACGGTGATCCTGTCGATGTCCAGAAGGGAGAGGACCATCTGATAGGCAGAAAGCTTGAATTTCCAGTCCTGATATAGCTTCAGTTTACTTGTCATGTTGATTCTCCTCACTCTGGCGTGTCAGATCTCTTTCAGATCATCGATCCGAAGGACATCCACGCTTTCGGCTGTGATGGTGAGCTCTTTGATGGTGTCCGACTGGCTGTCTACCAGGGAAAAGGTGATTGTCTCAGCGCCTTTCGTGTCCTCAGCGCTCTCTGAGAGCTCAGCTCCGATCATCGTCAGGGGCGTCACCGTCTCCTGGATTCCCGCATGGGAGAGGACATGATGGAAAATGACTTTGACAAGTCCTGTCCTCGGTGTGCCCTTCTTATAGCTTTTCTGCATCCAGTAGCTGAAGTTGATGAGCAGGATGGCACTCTCTGTGTGCTCTTTTTCCTCAAAAACCAGTGTGTTCAGCTGGCTGGATTTGAAATTGAAAAGATTCTGGAATTCTGTCAGTGTCATGGATGGTCACCTCCTCTGAAGGAAAAGGCAGGAGGTCAGG
>CADBUA010000685.1 GCA_902797665.1 uncultured Lachnospiraceae bacterium
GATCGGCGATGACGAGCACGGCTGGGATGACAACGGCGTCTTCAACTTCGAGGGCGGCTGCTACGCAAAGGTCATCAACCTGGACAAGGATGCCGAGCCTGACATCTACAACGCCATCAAGCGCGACGCTCTTCTTGAGAACGTCACCCTGGACGAGAACGGCAAGATCGACTTCACGGACAAGTCCGTGACCGAGAACACGAGAGTGTCCTATCCGATCTACCACATCCAGAACATTGTCAAGCCGATTTCCCACGCTCCGGAAGCGAAGAACGTCATCTTCCTTTCCGCTGACGCTTTCGGTGTTCTGCCGCCTGTCTCCATCCTGGATCCGGAGCAGACGCAGTACTACTTCCTGTCCGGTTTCACAGCGAAGCTTGCGGGCACCGAGCGCGGCATCACCGAGCCGACCCCGACCTTCTCGGCATGCTTTGGCCAGGCATTCCTGGAGCTGCATCCGACCAAGTATGGCCAGGAGCTGGTCAAGAGAATGAAGGCCTCCGGCGCCAAGGCTTATCTGGTCAACACCGGCTGGAACGGCACTGGCAAGCGCATCTCCATCAAGGACACCCGCGGCATCATCGATGCGATCCTGAGCGGCGCAATCAACAATGCTCCGACCAAGAAGCTTCCGTACTTCAACTTCGAGATCCCGACCGTTCTCGAGGGTGTGGACACCGGAATCCTGGATCCGCGCGACACCTACAAGGATGCTGCGGAATGGGAAGAGAAGGCAAAGGATCTGGCCGGCCGCTTCATCAAGAACTTCGTCAAGTACGAAAACAATGAGGCAGGCAAGGCACTTGTGGCTGCAGGTCCGCAGCTTTGATCCTTTCCGATCCTTTCCGGACGTAAGTAAAAAATGTGTCACTGTCCAGTTTGCTTAGCGCGGTTTGCGCCAGGCGAGGGCATAGAGTTCAAAAGCAAAGGCGGGGCGCAGGAGCCTGCGCCTGGCCGAATGCCTGAGGGCACCTGCGGCTGGGCAGGTACAGAAATGTGATCCATGAGATCCCTGAGGGGATTGTCAGGGCGGGTGCAAACCCGCCCTGTTTTGTACAGGAAACCGGAGAGACATCTCAGCGATCGAGAGTCTTCCGGCAGCAGCTGCTTTGACGCGGGCTGGGGAGCGGCGGCGCGTTGGAGAGAGGGGTAGAATGGGGATTATGAGGGATTTTCTATCACCAGGGGCAGATATGCTGGAGCCCAGGGAGAGTGTGGCGGGATACTCTGTATGTCCCGGGATGTTTGACTGGAACGGAGCGACGGTACTGGGCTATGACAGTGCCGTGAGCTTTACAGTCCACTCGAGCGGAGCGACAGATGTGGAGCTTCTGCTCTTTCACAAGAACCAGAATGAGCCCTACGCGACGATCCCATTTCCGAAGCGCTACCGCATCGGGGATGTCTGGTCGATGGCGGTTTTCGGGCTGGACATCACAGAGTTTGAGTATGCCTACCGGCTGGATGGAACCTGGGATCCCTCCAAAGGCCTTCTTTTTGACAAAAGCCACATTCTTCTGGATATCTATGCCAAGGCAGTGACTGGCCGCAGGGTCTGGGGTCAGGCAGAGCAGGAGGGGGCCTACCATGCCAGGGTTGTGCGCACAAGCCCGGTCTGGGACGATGAAGTCCGGGCTGATCTGCCCATGGAGGATCTGATCATCTACGAACTCCATGTACGCGGCTTCACCATCGGGAAGAACGCGGGCGTCTCCGCTCCGGGAACCTTCGAGGGCATCCGGGAGAAGATCCCCTACCTGAAATGGCTGGGGGTCACGGCCGTGGAGATGATGCCCATCTTTGAGTTCGATGAGATGCAGAATGTCCGCACCCACGAGGGCAAAGAGCTCATCGACTATTGGGGCTACAACACGGTCAGCTATTTCGCGCCCAACACCAGCTATACCCAGGCCCAGGAGTACAATCATGAGGGGACGGAGCTCCGCTCCCTGATCGCGGATCTTCACCAGGCCGGGATGCAGGTGATCCTCGACGTGGTTTTCAATCACACGGCCGAGGGCAACGAGGAGGGGCCGTTCATCTCTTTCAAGGGCTTTGACAACAACATCTACTACATGCTGACCCCTGAGGGCAGCTATTACAATTTTTCCGGCTGCGGCAATACAGTGAACTGCAACCACCCTGTGGTGCAGGAGATGATCGTGGAGTGCCTGCGCTACTGGACGGTGAACTACCACATCGACGGCTTCCGCTTTGATCTGGCCTCGATCCTGGGGCGGAACGAGGATGGTTCCCCCATGGAATACCCGCCTCTTTTGCAGAGGCTGGCCAAGGACCCGCTTCTTGCGGGGGTCAAGCTGATTGCTGAAGCCTGGGACGCCGGCGGCCTCTATCAGGTTGGCAGCTTTCCCGCCTGGAACCGCTGGGCCGAGTGGAACGGCAAGTACCGGGATGATGTCCGATCCTTCCTGAAGGGGGATTACTGGGCGGCCCCGGAGGCCTCCAAGCGGATCATCGGCTCTCCGGACCTCTACTCCAACAAGCCTTCTGAGCAGGGCCGGAGCCCCCACGGCTATGTGGGCTACAATTCCTCTGTCAACTTCCTGACCTGCCACGACGGTTTCACCCTCTATGATCTCTATGCCTACAACGAGAAGCACAACGAGGCGAACGGATGGGGCAATACCGACGGTGCCAACGACAACCGCAGCTGGAACTGCGGCGTGGAGGGACCTTCGGATGATCCGGCGATCGAGGCGCTCCGGATCCGCATGATGAAGAATGCCATGGCGGTGCTGATGATGAGCCGGGGGACGCCCATGTTTCTGGCTGGTGACGAGTTTGCCAATACCCAGTTTGGAAACAACAACGGCTACTGCCAGGACAATGAGGTGAGCTGGCTGGACTGGAACTACTGCGACCGGAACCGCTCGATGCTGGAGTTCACCCGGGAGGTCATCGCCTTCAGAAGGGAGCACGACTGCATCCGGAGAGACCTTCGGAGTGCCCGCTGCGGCTTCCC
>CADBUA010000686.1 GCA_902797665.1 uncultured Lachnospiraceae bacterium
CATAATCCTGGATCCTCAAATTTGTACTCTTTAAATTCTGCAAGAATCGATTTTGTACCATATCAGTTCAGACCGGCATTACGAATGATTCAGGCAGACAGTCCGCGGATTCTTGTGGCGGATGACGTCGGTGTTGGTAAAACGATTGAAGCAGGATTAATCCTGAAAGAGCTGGAAGCGAGATCTAGCCTGACATCCGTACTTGTCATCTGTCCCAGACCACTGGTAGCAGAGCGTAAGTGGCAGTTGGAAATGAAGCGCTTTGATGAAGACTTTACCCAGTTAGATGGCAGGATGCTTTCAGAATGTATCTCCGAGACAGACCGTGATGGGGAGTGGCCCGAGCGGCACAGTAAAACAATTATTCCATATTCGCTATTCGGTGAAGATGCCATTATGGGCCGGAGCTCCAAATCCGGTAAGAAACATAAGACATTGGGTCTTTCCGAACTGGATCCGCTGCCGCACTTCGATCTTGTTATTGTGGATGAGGCCCATAATATTCGTAATGCCAATACGTGGGCTTATCGTGGAGTGGAGCTTTTCTGCAGGAATGCGGATGCGGTAATATTCCTGACAGCAACACCTCTGCAGAACAGTAATAACGATCTTTACACGTTGTTAAATCTGCTTCGCCCGGATGTAATCATCGATAAAGATACCTTTAAAACCATGTCGGAGCCGAATGCCTTCATAAACCATCTCCTTCGCATTGTCCGGAACCAGGAGGAAGACTGGCAGGAGGCCGGCAAAGCTGAGATAGCCAATATTCTTGGCACGACTTGGGGGCGGAATGTCATCCAGCACAATCCTGAGTTTGAAAAGATTTTCAACTTCCTTGACAAAACGGAGGTGACTCGGGATGAAAAAATCGAAATGCTCGGGAAGATTGAGGGACTGCATTCTTTCCATACGATGATCAACAGAACAAGACGGAAAGATATTGAAGATTTCTGTATCCGAAGAACACAGACTGTGGAGGTTCCTTTTAATGGTGTACAGAAGAATCTTTATGATGCTTTGATCGAGTTTGAGAGCACCGCCCTGTCACAACTTCACAGTAGTCGAAGTGTACGGTTCATGATGTGTACCATTATGCGTCAGGCGGCGAGCTGTATCTATGGCCTTGCACCTTTCATGAATGATATTGTGAAGCGGCGTCTCTCTCAGATACAGGAAGACGGAGAACTTTACGAATATGACTTCGAACTGAACGGTGATGAAGAAAACTCCCTCTTTGAACTGGCGGATGAGATTGATAAACTCACAGGGAATCTGCCCAAAGGTGATCCGAAGTTTGACCGGATGCTGGAGGTGATCCGGGAGAAGCAGACAACGGATAACAACCGTGTCATCATTTTCAGTTCCTTCCGACACACACTTTCTTATCTTCGAAAAAAACTGTCAGCACAAGGTCTCCGTGTAGGACAGGTGGATGGCTCTGTCCCTGATGAGGAGCGCTACAAACTGCGCCAGAGATTTCTACTGGACCGGGATAACGTGAATGCTATCGATATTCTTCTGTTCAGTGAAGTCGGCTGTGAAGGTCTGGACTATCAGTTCTGTGATACGATGATCAATTATGACCTGCCCTGGAACCCGATGCGAATCGAGCAGAGAATCGGACGAATTGATCGTCGTGGACAGAAGAGTGATACTGTAAAGATTTATAACATGATCACACAGGGAACTATCGATGCGGTGGTCTATGATCGCTGTCTGTCGAAGATTGGTGTCTTTGAAGCCAGTATCGGCGACTGCTCTGAAATCCTGGGTGATATCAGTGATCAGATTTTCAAGATCATGTTCGATCCGGAACTGACAGATGAAGAACGTCAGATGAAGATCGAGCAGATGGCAGATAATGAAGTGATGAAAGTTCAGGAACTGCATCGTCTGGAGCAGGAGGAGAAGTCGCTGTACGGATTTGATCTGTCGAAGTATATGATGGATAAGGACGTTCAGGATGCTGAAAATACCTGGATTAATCCGCAGAGCCTGAATGAACTGCTGAATATTTTTATGGATGATTATCTTGGCCAGGGAGAATACCTGAGAGGTAAACAAGATGGAAAGACGCTTCGCTTGGCTGCTGATAAGCGTCAGCGGCTTTTGGATGATTTGATGAAGACGCCGCTGTCTACCAATAACCATGCGACTAAGCTTTGGAAGGCTTATTTGAAGTCGGATAAACCGGTATTATCGGTTACGTTTGAGAGCCAGTATGCAAAGGATAACCGGGACGTGACTTTCTTTACACAGATGCATCCCTTTGTGGCGCAGGCGGCCGCTTATGAGAGCAGAAACTTCCCCTGTGATCTTGCGGTTCGTATTGCAGACCCGGAGGTAGAATCTGGAAACTATGAATTCCTGATTTACGCCTGGAGATATGTCGGCCTTCGTCCGGATATCCGTCTTGTTGCAGTAAGCGACCATCCGGCTGTAGAGAAAAATATTCTAAATTTCTTGCAGTATGCATCCGAGTATTACGAGGATGACGGAGCACATCAGAGCAGTTGGGATCGGATGGATGACCTGCACTATAAGCGCTGGCAGACTTCCAAAGAGCAGTATTCCAGTGAAATCAGAGATGAATGTGAGTACAGAAAAGAGCAGCTGACACATTCCTTCCATCAGCAGGAAGCGATTGTCCGTGGACAGATAGAATCTGCGACCGATGATAAAATCAGGAGAATGAGAGTTGCTCAGCTGGAAAACATTACAAAGAAGTATAATGCACAGATCAAAAAAGTCGATGAGACTGTGGCAAAGGTGGACATCCATACCAATCTTCTTGTTAGGGGTGTTCTACACGTCGATTAAGGAGCAGCTAAATGTGCAGTATTGATTATCAGAAGATTTATGCAACGAATCAGGATGAATGGAAGGCACTGACCAGGGAGCCTCAGAAATACGAGGCTCTTCTGGCCGGGCATTATTCAGACAGCAATCATTTTGTCTACGAGCTTCTGCAGAACGCCGAGGACGAGATGGCGACGAGGG
>CADBUA010000687.1 GCA_902797665.1 uncultured Lachnospiraceae bacterium
CCTTCCCTTCTTACCACCCTTCTGTTTTTCCTTTCCCTTCACTTTCCCTCTGCTTTCCTCTCCTGATCTTTTTCTGTCTCCTCTTATTCTGTTTCTTTTTCTGTTTCTTTTTCTGTTTCTTGTTTCTTTTTCTGTTTCTTTTCTATTTCTTTATCCAGTTTCTTTCCCTCTCCTCCATCATAACATGCCTTCCCAATCTCCAGCATGATTTTTTCTGCGTTTCCGTTTCCCTTTTCTGATTTCTGGCTTTCTGCTTTCTTGCTTTTTTGCTTTTCTCTTCAAGCCGAGGCAACACGCAGCAGGGAAATCCGTTATAATGGTCACAGATACAGCCGGGCGATCGCTTTTTCTTTTCTCTCCTGTTCGCTCGTTCTCTGCTCTGGGCCTGACTCTTTGGCTTTTCAGGGTTTTGTTCCTGGATGCTTTTATACTCACGGCCAAGAGAATTTGCCCCCATCGTCCGGGGCCGCGGTATACCAGAAGCAGTTGAGATTACCCTACGGCAAATCCTAAGTGCCTCTGGTATATCTTGAGCGCTTTGCTCTTGGGCGCTTCTCTTGAGCCTTGTTTTGGGTCCTTTATCCCTGGCGCTTCGTTTTTTGCGCTCAGCGCTTTGAGAAAAAGGGGTGGGATGGAATGAAATGAGATGAGGCGTGATGAGGCAAGATAGAATGAGCTGGGATTCTCTCCCGGATCTTTCTCCTGTCTCTGCCCGGCAGCCTGACGGAATCATCATGACAGCAAAGGAGGATGGATGGACGTTACAGTCAACAAAAGCAATTATAGTGCGTTTGATGTATTGGAGATCTGCAAGCTCCCGCCAAGGAGCTTCTTTATCCCCTATCCGGATGCTGAGAGTGCGGAGAAGGTTTCTCTCAAGGAGAAGCGCTATGCTTCCTCCAAGGTTCAGTGTCTGAACGGAGAATGGGACTTTCACTTCTATCCGCTCCCGGGAGAGATCCCGGATGTTTTAAAGACGGAGGAGATGGACTGGGATAAGATCGATGTCCCTTCCTGCTGGCAGATGCGGGGATATGCGCGTCCCTTCTATGTCAATACCCGTGTTCAGTTCCCCTTCAAACCCCCGGTCATCCCGACCACGGAGAAGGTGGGAAGAACCTTCTGCACGGTCGGAGCGGACCATGGAATCTACCCCAGATGGCAGACCCCCAGGGATGAGTATAACTATGTTGGTGTTTACCGGACCTTCTTCAGCTGCCCTCCGGGGAAAAATGCCCGGGAAATTCTCACCTTCCTCGGCGCCTGCAGCTGTCTGGACGTCTATCTGAACGGAGAATTCATCGGCTACTCCGAGGGTTCCCACAACGCGGCGGAGTTCGATATCACGGACAAACTCCGGGAAGGGGAAAATGAGCTTCTGGTTCTGGTGCACCGCTGGTGCACCGGATCCTACCTGGAGGTCCAGGACATGTTCCGGAACAACGGGATCTTCCGGGACGTCCTCCTCTTCCATGTCTCTGAGGGGGATCCGCAGGATATCAATATCCAGACAGAACTCACTTCCCGGAATGAAAACGCTGCCATTTACGCCCTGAAAGTCTCCGCCTCCCTGGAGGGAGAGGGAGACGTCACGATCTCCCTCAAGGGACACGGGATCTCAGAGCGTCGGACGGCAAAATCACAGAATGGGCGCGTGGAAGTTGTCTTCCCGGATCTTTCCGTCTCCGAGTGGAGTGCCGAGAACCCGGTTCTCTATGACCTGACCCTGGAGAGCAGTCATTCCGCGACCCACTTCCGTGTGGGCTTCAGAACCGTCGAGATCCAGGGAGATCTCTTCCTGGTCAACGGGCGGAAGATCAAGCTGAAGGGCGTGAACCACCACGACACTGATCCGAAAAACGGCTACACCATGTCCCCGGATGAGATTGAGCGGGACCTTCTGATCTGTAAAGCATACAACATCGATACGATCCGGACCTCCCACTACCCGCCGGATCCGCTCCTTCTGGACTTTGCGGATGAGCTCGGGATCTACATTGTGGATGAGGCGGACCTGGAGACCCACGCGGCCCAGACCATGACCCTCCCGCCCAACTTCGGAGCGATTACCCAGGATCCCAAATGGGAAAACCGCTACCTCGACAGAATCCGCCGCCTCTATGAGCGGGACAAGACCCACACGTCCATCGTCATGTGGAGCCTTGGGAATGAGTCCGGAGGCTACCGGAACACGGATCAGATGTACGCGTACCTGAAGGAACGCACAAAACTCCCGGTCCACTACGAAAGCGCGATCCACTCAAAACGGCACTGCTATGATGTCGGAAGCGAGATGTACCCGATGCCGGATCAGGTGGAAAAGGTCGGGAAGCACACCCGGAAAGAGAAGGAGCTGAATGACCGTCCCTACTTCCTCTGTGAATATGCGCATGCCATGGGCGTCGGCCCCGGGGCCATGGAGGACTACTGGGACCTGATCTACCGCTATGACAACCTTTTCGGCGGTTGTGTCTGGGAGATGGCTGACCACGCCATCCTCCATGAGGATGGCAGCTACACTTACGGCGGAGACCATGGGGAGTGGGAGCACGACGGGAACTTCTGCGTCGACGGTCTCTTCTACCCCGACCGCACGCCCTCGACCGGGGCAAAGATCTGCCGCTTTGTCTACCGGCCTGTCAGGGTATGCCATCTGACAGGGACAGAATTCGAGTTCTTCAATACCACTGCTTTCACAGCGGGGGAGAACTATGAACTATTCTTTTTCGTAAACGGGGAGGAGCGCACATCCCTGCCGTGCCCGGCAGGACCTCTTCAGAAGGTATCCCTGGATGTAAAGCTCGGGGCTCTTCCGGATGCGGGCGATCTCTTCGTGACGGTCTCCACCATCGACAAAAGAAGTGGGAAAGAAGTCTCCCGGGAGCAGATGGAGCTGAGATCGGGCTTTTTGCCCGCGCCGGAGACGAAGGAGCTTCCGGATGCCTTTGACCTGGATCAGGGAAAAGTCCTCTGGAAGAAGTCAGGCGAAGAAAAGCCGCTCTTTGAGAGCGGAACGCCCTCCACAATCCTCTTCCGAGCGCCGGTGGACAATGACACCAACGGCTTCATGAAGCTGACGACCAGGCCCTACCTCAGCGAAAAAGAGGAGTTCCTCTCAGAATCCTGGGAGCGGGGCCTTCTGACCGTCAAAACCCGCATCAGCTGCGGCAGGAACGTCTTCCTCTGCACCGACACCTATGAAGGAATCGGGGGAAGCTCTCTCGC
>CADBUA010000688.1 GCA_902797665.1 uncultured Lachnospiraceae bacterium
ATCAGGCCGCGGCAGTTCCCGACATCGGTCGCGACCACCGGACAGCGCGAAGCGAAAAACTCAAGGATCACCAAGGGCTGCCCTTCTGAGATCGATGTCAGAATTCCAATGTCCATCCGTCCAAGATACTCTGCGGTTTCCACCGTTCCGGTGAATATCACATCCGTGAGCGCAAGATACTTCACGAGCCTGCGGCATTCCTCAGAGTATTCTCTGTTCTCAGATTCCGGGCCCATGATGTAGAGAACCAGTTCAGGAACTTTTTTCTTCGCCTCCGCAAAAGCATAGAGCATCGTCTTTACATCCTTGATCGGCGCGATTCTCAGGCAAGCCCCGACATTGACCACCTTCTCTGCTCTGCCTCTTCTCTCCTCTGCTTCTGCCGCCGCTTTCGTAAACTGATTGACATTGATCCCATTTGGTACAACAATCGCTTTTTCTGGACGGCATCCGAGTTCAATCTGCTGTTTTCTGGCATAGGCAAAAAGGCTTACCACCTCATCGGCCATCTCATAGGCAATCCTGGACATCTCCCTGAAGAATGAGATCCAGATATTCTTATTCTTCCCGGGAACCTGTGAGGTCTCGATCAGCTCCTCTTCTCTTTCCCTGGTATACAGACCATGCTCTGAAAGAATCAGCGGTCTTTGATATTTCCACTTTGCCTTACATCCGATGATTCCCGCATAACCGGTAGAGACGGTATGATAGAGATCCGCTTCAGGGATCTCCATCGCCAAAGAGAGAAAAAGTGGATAACAGATCGATCGGATGGTCCAAAGAATCTCTCCAAACCCGCTTCTGCTGCTCCCTCCGAAAACGGTTGAAACAGAATCCAAAAACACTTCGCTGGTCAGGACAGTGTCTATAGAAAGGTTTGGGGTGGAAAAATAGTCAAACAGGCCATTCCAATCTGTTCTCTCATTCTGGTCAAACAGACTTCTGAGAAGCCCCCGCAGCCGGTCTGGCTCCGGCAGCTTCTGAGATCCCCAGTCTCGATCATTCAGATATAGTTCGTGAACAGAAACCACATTTTCAGGGAGTTTATATTCAAACTTCCTGCTTTCCTTCCTGTTCGGGAGAAGCGTCAGGAGCTTGAAGTCGTAATCCGGAAACAGTTTTATGACACTGTGCGTCCAGGCAGACACCCCGCCTGTCTTGTATGGATAGCTGCTTTCCAGAACCATACAAATCGTCGTGCTCATCAATCAATCCCCTCGCTTTTCCGAGATGTTCTTATGCACCTATTAAAAGTTCAAATTTGAGTTTTCATGCTGTCCAGTGAGCACGAAGCGCGTAAACTCTCCATGCCAAAACAAGCACGTCCTATATTTGTTTCTTTATACATATTTTTAAAAAACTACAGTGCATTCGATATGTGTGCATGTGCATGTATATTCATATGTGTATGCATGTATGTATGTGGTTCTGATATAAATTTCTCATCCCATCAGTATCATCATGATTCAGCATGAACAAACAAACGAAGATGATTCGGGTCTCCTGCGTATTCAGAAGCAATCCCTGATGGGATGTCCTCAGCCAAAAGACGCATTCTCTTCACGCGCTTACTCGCATTTTTCCTTCTATGAACCTCAGTGCTTCCTGATTGAGACAGAATCTGAAGGTCCTCCTGAAACAATCTGTTGTCTTTCGTTTCGTAATGGAAACCCAATAAGAGTTCTCTCGCCTCAGCATCTTCAGAGAAATTCTCCAGAAGCAGTTTCTCAATTCTTCTGCTTTTATCAAGCTGCTTCATCTTCCAATGGATCTCAAAGAGGATCAGATAGGTGTCTCTCAGCGTATCCCCCTTTACCAGTTCGATCCGTTTGAATGCAATCCTTCTGGCCCTCTCCACCCATTTTTTCTTTTCACTCTCTGCAATATAAAACTCCCCCGCGGCTGCTCTGACCTCCTCGAGAAACTGAGCCGCCATCTCAGAGGACGGATCTAAATCTGCAGCCTTATATGCCTTATTCAGAAAGCGTGTCTGACTGTCTCGCGCTTTTATGATCCAGGAAGAAGTATAGTGAACCACCTCTGTATCCGAACTCCGAAGAAGATCCGGTACAGAGTCGGAGATGTCCACATTGCAGAGGAGGGCATTCTGAAGTGCATCTCTCAGTTCCCAATGAGATCCTGCCGCATCATGGATGGAGTATAAGCGTTCTTCATATGGAAGATTCAAGCGCTCAGGGATCTCCTCGACATCTTCCTCATAGACCTTATCAAGTTCCTCCGTCTGTGGTTTCAGGAACCATACGATCAGACGCGGAAGCCCAAGAAACGCAATCCAGGCGACAGGAAAAGCCAAAGCAAAAATACACCAGGACAGATTGTAAGCTGTTAACTTCTTTCTTATGCCAAGAAAGGCAATAATGAGAAACACCAACGCAGTATTGGATAGCAGAATAAGAAACAGAAAGTCTCCCATACTGGCCCCGAGGCTAAAACGTAAGACACTGGACATAGTTCTGAACCTCACGAAGTGTACATAATGTCTGGTAGGTCATTTTCTCCCACGGTACGCCTGAGAGTTCAATTACATTGGAAAGCTGATTCCCCGTCTGGAAGGCAATCGCAAAATCAGGATAATCTTTCCGGGCTTCCCGGTTGACAAAACAGCCTTCCACTACGAGATCTTCCTGTACAGGTCCCCCGATCTCTCTCATCTGTCCGGATCCCCTCTCATAGAAGCTTCCATCTTCTCTCCGATCCAGCAGCAAGGCATTTTTCGTCCCCGCGATTCTGCCAAACACAATACAAGCCTGTTCAAGAGCCGCTTCCTTATTAAGACCGATAAAGGAAGTCAAAAGTCTTGTAAGCCCGGCAGCTGTATTCTTCTCATTGACAACCGTGATCTCCAGCTGCTTCTTGATGCGTACATTTTCCATGTTGATCTTCGCCAGCTGCTCCAGCCGATCTTCCAGATAATCTGTCTGCTCCGCGCAGGCCTCCTCTACACGTTTTGCCTTCCTCTTGAGATATCCAATCGCAAAGCCGGTAAGGACAATCCGGATACAGGCAATACAGACGTTTAATGTATCCATCTGATATCGGCTAAGCAGAAGAGCGCAGGATAGAACAACCGAGAGATCCGTATGCCGCTGCCCGTATACAAAAGAGAAAACACCCACATACAGAAGACAAAGGTCCGCTACCCACCATGGGTGTGAGAAATACACCTCGAAGAGTACGAGGACGACAAATGCCACTATATTCTCCAGCCAGGGCAAAAACCAGACAGGATTCTTCGAATCAGTATCTTCAGACGCATCCAATTCGCTTAAGACCAGGTCTGATGCATTCTGGTCATAGCGCTTGTTGTCCTTTTTTTCTTTTTTCTCCTGTGAGGTGCTTCCCATTTCCTGCTTCACCCTTCCTTGTACGCTCGATGGTTCATCGACAAGCTCAGTTTCCTACAAAGTTTACTGAAATCTATACCTTCCTGTCAAACCTGATGGATTCACACTTCCGCTGAGAATGCTGCTTTCCGTTCTGCTTCATATGTTTCATGCCAATATAAAAC
>CADBUA010000689.1 GCA_902797665.1 uncultured Lachnospiraceae bacterium
ATGTCCAGAGATGGTCAAAGGAAAAGAAGTGCTGGGTGCCGGTCAGCATCGAAGAGGCCTGTGAGACGTTTCCGGACGCCACGGTGCCGGCGGATGCGAAGCTGTTCATGTGTGATCTTTGCAAAAAGTATGTCACACTGACCAGCGGCACACAGGTTCGCCGATATTTACGCCACAACAAGATGGATCAGGACAAGGCCTGCAGGGAACGGAGCATCGGTCCTTCGCTGATTGTCCGCCTGGATCCCACTGCCCATGCCCTCCCGATCCGCATGTTTTTTGAGATGGGAAAGATCCGTTTTGAACTGGGGCTCTATCATATCCCGGAGGAGCTTCTGGAGGAGGACAGGGGAAAGGTGACCATCACGACGGATCGGGAGAGCTTCGTCTACTCCCTGGAGCGGCTGAAAGTGAGCGGAATCAACTACCTCCCCGCGGGAGAGCTTCCCTCCGGAGATTTTCATCTCACTGTTGAGTCGGAGCTGGGGCTTGACTATGGCAGCTATTGGCCGGAGGATACCCCGGGCATCCGGAATGCGGCGGTGTTTGACATCGAGAGCCATAAAAAACTCCCGGAGGATGCTGATGTCCGCATCGGTCAGGTTTATCAGTTTCTGACCAGGACCCCGATCCCGAAACGTAAATATCCGCACATCAGGCGGGAGGAGAAGACCAGCATCTCCGCCGATGGAAAGACCTGGCATCTCTACGAGATCTCAGCGCTGAGCTTTGATGAGGATGCCGCGGACTTCTTCTTTGAGAACAGCTGCCGCCTGACCGAACGCCCGGCCAGGGTCCTTCCCATCTGGCCTGCCTGTGTGTCTTCCCCCTACTTTGCCAGGCATCGGGGGGATCAGGTTTTTCTCTACGCCAGCGGAGACAACGTCACACTCAAAAGCTCACCCAAAGAGGAGATGATTCAGGAGGGAGGTCTCTGGGAGGTTAAGAGGTCCTTCCGCTACACCCTCATCTCCAGCGGACGCCTGAAGGTTCTGAACTAGCTCTATCTGGAGAAAAGCGATCTCAATGATCAGGCAGCTCAGGCAGCGGATCCTGTCTGCACGGTTCTGGACATGACTGGAGATGAGATTCTTCCAGGCACTTTCCTGGACCCACCCCGGGAGGGGAGACTCCAGTTCACCCTGGAGTATGACGGGAAGATCCAGGTCTTTGAGCGCGGGGAACTGAGGGAGCAGATCATTCTCCCGGCAAAGACCCCGTATCAGCTGGGAGACCTTCGGCGGGGCACGGAGATCCGCGTTTTCATTGGACTGGACCTGGTATGGTCCATTTCGTATAAAAAAACGCAGTCTCTGGAGGAAAAAGAGATCCTGGAAAAGCTGCGCCGGGCGGGTGGGGAGCTCCTGTCTCTCTCCCATGAACTGGCGGCTGTCAGCCGTGAATTCAAAGACTGTCCGGCCCTTTCCCGCTATCTCCGTCAGAGAAAAAGAGAGGGCGGCATCCGGAGAGGAGAAGCCCGGATCCTCCGGTCCCTCATCGCAAAGAAGAAGGTCCCCCACACCTGGCAGCTCGGAGGGGGAGAAGCTCCCCTGGATTAAGCTTCTGGAGCGCTGCCTGGAAAGGGATCGGAGCGGGAAGCTGCGCCCATCAGGGGATCGATCGCTCAAAGGAAGAAAAGACAAAAGCGATAAAAACAAAGCAGAACGCAAGATATAGCATATGAAAAATGTTGGACGATAATATAAAGTATAAAATTTAAGAAGAAAATAAAAAAGTATAATATAAAATGGAAATATAAATAATAAAATAAAAAAGCATAAAAAGATAGCATAAGAAGATAGTATAAGAAGAAAAAACAGGATGCAAGAGACAAAGCCGGAGCGGTCTCCGGCGCTGCCAGGGCTTTCCCTGGAGGAGAGACGAGACAGTCTACTGTCAGGTGAGGAGAAGGTATAAGGTATGGAGGAGTTTCCGCTGATATCCCTGTGTTTTGTGGAGCACATGGATATGAAGTCTGGCAGCAGCAAAAAGATGCTGCGCCGGGCTGCCGACGTCAACGAGGCTGTTGGCAGGCTGATTCCTGCCAGGATTGATCCAGACGGTCGGAATGCGTTTGAAAACCGGAATATCCTGTTCGGGGAGGATGGGGATGGGCCGGACGAGGAGGCCGAGGCGGGGGTCTGGAGATGGTCCGCGTACAAGAATCCACGGGATCGCAACAAGGATCTGATCCGGACATCCTACGCGCCGGAGTTTTGCCCAATCGAAGCGGTGCCGGTCAGGGCTGATTCTGTTTATACCCTGGTGGATTCCCTCAAGGCAGGTCTGACAGTGGATGCGCACACTTCGCGGATTCTCCTGACCTTCTATAAGGACAACAGCCGCTACGAGTGTATTTTCTGCGATGAGAACTGCTGCGTCTTTGAGGGAAACAGGATCAGGCTCAAGCCGGAAAGTGATTACGTTCGACATTATCGCCTTCCCGCCTCGGACTTTCTGGAGACTGGAATCTGGGACAGCATCTTCTATACCCGCTTTGAGATCAACGATGAGGGACAGAAGGTCTATCCCATGTCCCGGGATTCGATCGTCCGGGACACGATCCTGCAGCATTTCTCCTGGAAAGCCGCAGCGCCTTATGCCCAAACCCGGAAAGCCTGGGAAGGACTCCGGGCCTTTCTTCAGGCGCCCCAGACGGATCTTCTCCAGGATCTCTCCAGGCAGCTTACCTGCTCCAGGGTCGAGGCCCAGCAGATCCTTACGGATTTTCTCATCTGGGGAGAGCAGCTGGTGGAGAGTGGGATTTTTGACTGCATCACGGACATGGATATCAACCGGGTGATCAGCTCCAACAAGGTGCTGAACAAGCGCATCAAGTCCCAGTATGAGAACAGCAACAGTCAGCTGGCCACGCAGGCGGAGATTCGGAGGAAGGAGCTTCAGGGCGTCAAGGACGAGCTTGCGGCGGTCAGGGAAGAGAAGAAAAAGGAAGAGAAGGAGCTGGAAAACCTGAGGTCGGAACAGGCCGCCATTCAGGGTGAGAGCAGTGCGCTGAGCTCCGTGCGGGATATGATCCGGCAGGAGAACGCCGCACTGGAGCGGGAGCAGGAGGAGCTGAAAAGCCAGAAGGAAACACTGAAAAAAGAAAGGGAGGAGCTGGAGGAGAAGACCCATCTCCTGGAAGCGGAGGAAGCCCGGCTTCTGCAGCGCTTGGAGAGAGGAAAGCAGCAGGAGGAGGAAGCTGTCAAGCGGCTGAAGGGCAGGGTTGAAGCGCTCAGAAAGGACGCTTCCCGGATTCTGGATGAGTACCCGCTATTCACATGGCTTTCCCAGAGCGTGGGCATTCAGGCAGGGGGACAGACCGACATAAAGGCGGATATTGTGGCAGGCGCGCCCGCGGGCGCGGGCGTTCAGGGCTTTTCGCCGGCGGAAAGCTCTGAACGGATCCCTGACCTCCTGCCTTCCCAGCTGTCAGCTCTCCTGCCTCTCAGGCAGGAGAAGAAGATCAACCCGGTCTATTACGGGGATCTGGCGGGGGAGACGCAGGACCTTCACAACTGGGAGGAGCAGATGGAGTTCCTCGCGGACTTTCTCCGCTATACCGGGATCGCAGAGGATCTGGCCTTTCCATTGGCGGTTTTTCTCTGCCTGGCGCATTTCTACCACATCCCGGTGCTTTTGGCCGGTCCTTTGGGGGAGGAGATCGCGGACACGGTATCCATGACCCTCTATGGAAAGTACGCGGATATCCTGACCTACCAGGGCCCCATGAGTACGGAAGAGATGGAGTCTTCCCTGGGGGAGGGAAGAACCGTCCTCACGATTCGCTCCCCCTTTAAGGCCGACCGGGCAGACGCAGTGACGGCTCTGCTCGAGAGGCGGCGGAAGGACCTGGATTTCTACCTGGTTCTCCCCTACGTGGACGATCTCAGCATGGAGCCGGACGGCATCCTCAACTACATGCTACCGGTGTGCACGGAACTCTTTGTCGAACAGATGCCCGGAGGGGAGATCTTCGCCGGGCGGGAGACAGAGGACTTTGAGCCCTATCCCGGGGGAGGCAGGATCCGGAATGTTCTGCCGGAACGGATTCCACTTCTGTCCCTGGCGGCGGGAAACCTCAACGCTGTTCTCTGCGGCGTTCTCGAGATTGACCGGCGGACCCCCACCGCGGATCTACTGTTCCTTTTCGGCGTGCTTCCCTGCTGCTTCTGCCTGAACAGGCAGGAACTGGCTGAGGAGCTTCTGAATAGCGAGAGAGGGCTGAGCCGGGAGTTATCAGAAAAGCCCTGGCTTTCCTCGGAGTGGACTATGGCTGACATCAGGCTCCTTGAAACAATCGCGGAGGATCTCCGGATCCATCAGGGAGAGGAGGAAGACCTCCTCCACTACAGGGCCCGTGTTGTCTACTCCGGCATCGGACAGATGGCCCTGGCCTCCCTTTACAATCAGCCGGAAGAAAACACAGAAAGCATCTCCCTTGTGCGCTTCAGCGGCAGGATCCGGGACCTTTACAGCGCATTCCTGGAGATCTACCCGGAACTGAAAGAGGTCTTCTACCTCTCCGGGAACTTTCTCTCGGAGACAATCTATGACCTCTATAGAGCCACAGGCTTTCTCTACCATGAGCCCAGGCATCTGAGAGCAGCCCGGGAGAGCAGCTGTATCCTGGGCCCGCTCCGCCTCATCCGTGGCAGCAACCTGTCCGCAGATGCCTTTGTCTCCGGCCTTGGTCTGTATTTTCCCTTCGGGAGAATCGAGCGAGTCGATGAGATGCCGATGCAGGGCATGCCGGAACTGGAAGGGCTTCCTTCTGAGCATATGCCCAGTGGGTGGCCTTTTGGTTTTTCCGAAGAGCAGGCTGATGCAGGATGGCAGGAATGGCCGGACCATCCGGTCTGGCCCGGAGAGCGGCAATGGCAGGATTCAGAGGAGACTTTCGGGCATGCGTCCGCATGCCATGAACGGGGTCAGGGAGGGATCTTCCAGGATCCCGATAACCTGCGGGCTCAGGATACCTACCGCCGTATTTCGAAAGATCCTGGCCCAGTTTCCCGGGACAGGGCAGGGACTTTGACAGGGCAGGGATCCTGGAAGGGAGAGAACAGCGTCAGCTTTTATGACTTCTTCCAGA
>CADBUA010000690.1 GCA_902797665.1 uncultured Lachnospiraceae bacterium
TTCTCGGGAAGGGACTCATTAGCTGCAGGTGCTTCCTGCTCTGTCTCTTCTTTTCCTTCAAGTGCTTCTGCAATCGCTGTCACATCTGCAGCAAGGCGCCTGAGGCTCTCAATCAATTCTTTCTTCTTCATAAGAATCCTCCATATGTAATTATCGTCATTGTCAGTTCCTGTTTTACCTGGGATCCGGCCTTGCCAGGATCATCCGTGATCTCTGCATTGGCTTGTTCCTCCTTTCACTAGTACTCCCCCACCTGAGCGGATTTTTTCCGGAAAAAAATGAAAAAATTTAAAAAAGTTTTGATCTTGTGTCGCCCTTAAATTAAGAAGAAAAAAATTTTTTTAAAAAGTTCCGGAAAAATCGGGCTCAGGTGGGGGAGTAAGGGTAGAGGACGAAAGTTCTACTACATATTTAGGAGGTTCAAGATGTATCAGGACTACAGAAACAGTGAAGGGTATCCGGATCCCACTGCAGGTGCAGCGCTTAGGTTTGGCTATAGACCAGTTGTCTATATCTGCTCAAAGTACCGGGGTGATATTGCGAACAACGTCTACAACGCCCAGCGCTACAGCAGATATGCGGTGGACCAGGGATACATTCCCATCGCGCCACACCTTCTTCTTCCTCAGTTCGTAGATGAGGAGAATGAGAGAGACCTGGCGTTGTTTATGGGAAGGGTCCTTATGACCAAGTGCTCAGAAGTCTGGGTATTCGGAAATGAGAGAAGTGAAGGCATGAACGCGGAGATTGCATACGCAGTCATGAAGGGGAAGTACATCAGATTTATTAACGAGGAGGAAATGACATGTACGCAGTGGGTAAAGGAAAAATCAAGATCAACGACAAGAACATCGAGACATACGAGAGGGTAATACCGGGAAAGGATACAACGCTTCATGTGATTGCCGGATCAACGGGATACAAAGGATGCAATAAAAGAGAAGCTGGAGGCAGGACCTACATCAGAATTAAGTGTCTCAGAGGGGATTTCTACTTCGAACCCATCGAGGACGATGACGAGAGGGTGACCGGCATCGAGATTGCATGCTGTGGAGACGAGGGACTTGACGCCATTATGAAGGCACTGGAGTTCGCAGTAGAGGTCATCGACGATGAAAGGTGTGGGATCAACAAGTAAGGAGGAAGAACAGATGTCTGGTAGCTGGAAATATAAAAAAGGAAATCCGGCATACGACAAATACATCCACAGTGCTGGCTGGCGAAGAAAAGCCGGCCAGCGTCTTGAAATGGATGGTCATGTCTGCCAGGTCTGTGGCCGGGAAGCCACTGAGGTTCATCACTTGACTTATGACCGCTTTGGAAATGAGGAGATGAACGACCTGGTCAGCCTTTGCCGAGAATGTCACAAGAAGGCTGAGGAACTTTACGATCCGGGAATTATCCCTTGGGCGATGGAAGAGAAAAAGCCGGAGGGGAACAATTTCATGGCGGCGATGCGCGTTGATGCTGCTAGGCTGGCACCGGATGTTTTCAGGTGTCACAAAGAGATGAATGGTGGCAAGTTCTGCGGTCTCATGCGTCTGCGGCAGCCAGAAGATGCAGAAAGGAAAAAATACTGGGGCGCTCTAAAGAGAGCGGTGGATGCTCTTTGCCGGAAACGATACTCGCGCAACTGTGTAGGGGACCGCACAGACATGCTGATCGGTACAATTTCAAACCGTGTGGCTGCGATTTGCCTGCAGCAGATAGAGCATGATGTTCGGAACTGCATTCAGGCGGATTTCCACGATACTGTGATGACAGAATATGCCCTCTTAGAAAAGTGGGGTGACGTGGCTGCGTGTCTTGGGATCACAAAGGGTACCCTGGGGACAATGAGGCAGGACGATGGAACCAGCTTTGGTCCCTCTTTGCGGGAGGCGGTTCTTTATTACTGCGGTCTTGATGCCGCAGCCGGGATCCGGCCTTTGGATGGCTTTGACTGTCTGAAAGCAGAAGATTACGAACGGCTCAATGCCCTGGCGGACTATATGGTTTCTGTTTCAGGAACCGGCAAATTCAGAGGGGAGGAGCAGTCATGAGAGAACTGAAGATAGCAGTCGCCAATTCCCGTAAGGCGAAGACATGGAACAACCGAGAGATCACATGGGAGGCGTTTGTAGAGCGCCTCTCTTCAACACAGAAGACGATCGAGTCCATTGAAGAATTTCTCGCCATGAAAAGGGGAGAACAGGACGAGATCAAGGATGTCGGTGGCTATGTCATGGGGCACCTGAAGGAGGGAAAGCGTCGTGTCGGATCGGTGCTCTGCCGCAGCTGTGTGACCCTGGACATGGATTTCGCGACACCCGGCATCATGGAGTATGTCAAGAAGAAGCTTCCGTATAAAGGGTGCGCTTATGGGACGCATAAATACACACCGGACAAGCCGCGACTGAGACAAGTCTACCCGTTGTCACGGGATGTCACAGAGGAAGAATACGAGCCGATTGCTAGGATGCTTGCAAAGCAAGCTGGAATGGATTATTTCGACGATTCTACCTACGAGGCAAACCGGTTGATGTACTGGCCGTCCACACCGAGCAACGTGGAGTATTACTTTGAAGCCTGGGACGGCGAGCTTGTGGACCCGGATAAGATACTTGCTATGTATGACGACTGGCGTGATATCTCCACCTGGCCTACTTCATCGCGGCAGTCTGCTGTTATAAAGCAGGCCGTTAAGCGGCAGGCAAATCCCCTAAAAAAGGACGGGATCGTCGGTGTGTTTTGCCGTACCTATGACATAAGAGACGTGATCGAACACTTCCTGTCCGATCTTTATGAGCCGAGTGCCATGGAAGGCCGTTATGATTACATCCCCGGCGAGGGCTCTGCGGGCGTTCAGATCATTGAAGATATGTTCGCATACAGCCACCATGCCACGGATCCTGCATATGGAAAGCTGTTGAACGGCTTTGACCTTATTCGCATCCATAGATTCGAGGATGATGACAGCAAAGCCTCTTTCAAAGCAATGGCGGAATTTGCCACTTCGCTAGATGAAGTGAAGCAGACCATCGCAGCGGAAAGAGAAGAAGCGGCGCGCATGGATTTTGGAGACGAGGACTGGAAGATGCACCTGAAATATGGAAGAAAGGAGGTGCTCGAAAACAGCGTCTGGAATCTCCTACTCATTCTTCGGAATGATCCGGCTTATGCCAACTTTGCGTATAACGAGATGGCCAGGATGATTGAGGTCAAGGGTCCGGTTCCCTGGGATCGCCCTGAAGGGATCCGCTTCTGGTTAGATTCTGATACCGATGGACTGAAATCTGAGCTGGACATTCATTACACCAGCTTTTCAACCAGAAACCATGATGTCGCTTTCTCACGGGTGGCAATGGAGCGCCGTTTCAATCCACTGCGGGATTACCTGGATGGTTTGCCCGCCTGGGATGGAGTTGAGCGCATCCCGACGTTACTGGTCCGGTATATGAAAGCGGACGATACCGAATATGTACGAACGGTCACGAAAAAGACCTTCACGGCAGCTGTCGCACGCATTTACCGGCCTGGCATCAAGTTCGACTGCATGCTTGTGCTGGATGGGGAGCAGGGCATTGGAAAGAGCACGCTTTTTAAAGAACTGGCGGGAGAGGAATATTTTTCCGATTCGGTGCAGCTAAGCGACATGGACAGCAAATCTGCGGCCGAGAAGATACAGGGATTCTGGATCTGCGAGATCGCGGAACTTGCAGGTATGAAAAAGGCGGACATTGAGAAGGTAAA